>CANIIC010000061.1 GCA_947467395.1 Bryobacterales bacterium | reverse complement strand
TGGCGTGTACAACGGCAAGGACAAGACCTTCTTTAACTTCAACTACGAAAAGTTCCGTGAGTCCGTGCTGGTCAATAACGTCCAGACGACGGTGCCTGTGGCTGCGTATCGCCAGGGTAACTTCGCAGGCTTGCTGACGCGCCGTAATGTACCGCTCTCCGGCGCGAACCCGGCTGATTGCACCACCTCGACGGTGATGCTCGACGCCGCCTGCAACACGATTCCGGAAGGCGGCATCTACGATCCGCGCACGGAACGCAGCATCAACGGTCTCCGCGTTCGTACGCAGTTCGCCAACAACGCCATCCCTGTTTCGCTGTTCGATCCGTCCGCAGTGAAGGTGCAGAACCTGATCCCGCTGCCCAACAACGGCAGTGGTCTGGTTTCGAACTATCTGAATCCGTATCAGAGCACCCGTTTGACGCCGATTCCAAGCTTGAAGATTGACCACTCGCTGAGCGACCGTTTGAAGACCTCCTTCTACTGGTCCACCAACGAGACCAAGGTCGCCATGTGCGCCCAGCAGTGCGCCTCCATCGGCCTGCCCGCGACCATCGAACCGACTCGCGGCACCTTCATCGAAAGCTACACCCTGCGCGCCAACGTCGACTATACGCTGCGTCCCACGATGCTGCTGCACTTCGGCGCGGGCATGCTGAGCAACGATTTCAAAGACGACGGCGTGACCATCGGCTATGACCCGGCGAAGGAACTGGGCATCACCGGCGGCCTCGGCGGTGCGATCGGCCGCTTCCCGACCTTCACCGGTCTGAATGGCGCCGGCGCTTCTGCTGCCTTCGGCGGCATGGGCCAGATGGGTCCCGGCGGCCAGACGCGTAGCCGCTTCGCCAAGCCCACCGGCAACATCTCCATGAGCTGGGTGACGGGCAACCACACCTACAAGTTCGGTAGCGAAGTTCGCCTCGAAGGTTATCCTACGGCGCCGACCACCAGCTCCAACGGTGCGTTCGCGTTCCTCCAGAACCAGACCTCGAACTCCTACCTGAACGGTAAGGCGCTCGGTGGCACCTTCGTCGGTTTCCCGTATGCCAGCTTCCTGCTGGGCCGCGTGGACACCGTGACCCTCGGACCGACGGCCAATGGCCGCTCTGGCCGTGGCTTCTATAGCTGGTTCGCCCAGGATACCTGGAAGCTGACCCGCAAGCTTACGCTGGACTACGGTCTGCGTTGGGATGCGTTCACCACGCCGCGCGAGCAGTACGGTCGCGCGACGAGCCTGGATCCGAACCTGGCCAACTCCAATGCCGGCGGCCATCCCGGCGCCACCATCTTCGAAGCGAACTGCAACTGCCGCTTCGGCAAGACCTACAAGCTGGCTTACGCGCCTCGCTTTGGCGCAGCCTACCAGTTGGACAGCAAGACCGTCCTCCGCATGGGTATCGGTATGAGCTACTCCATGAGCCCCGGCGCTCTCGGTCAGACCGGCACCACTGTCGGCCGCACCCAGTCCGCCACCAACACCAGCTTCGGTGATGAGTCGATGATTCTGTCGAACGGCATCCCGCTGAAGCCGGTTTGGCCGGATATGCGCGCCAACCTGTTCCCGGCCGCTCCTGGCACCATCAACGGTGACCCCGGCGTGGTCGACGGAAACCTGGGTCGTCCGGCTCGCATGGTGCAGTACTCCATCAACATCCAGCGCGAAATGATGCGTGACCTCGTCGTGGAAGTCGCTTATGTCGGCAACCGCGGCTCCTGGTGGTACAACCAGAGCATGGTCAACGTGAACGCGTTGAACCCGCAGATCCTCAAGGACACCTACGGGTTGGATTGGGCCAACAGCGCTGCGGATCGTACGATCCTCGCCGCTCAGGTCAACAGCGCGGCGGCTGCGCGGTTCCAGAACCGTCTGCCGTATGCGGGCTTCCCGACGACGTCCACCGTGGCGCAGTCGCTCCGCCCGTTCCCGCAGTTCACCGATATCACCTCCACCGGCGCTCCGCTGGGTAAGACGTGGTATGACTCGTTCCAGATGAAGGTTACCAAGCGCCTCTCGAAGGGTTTGGACTTCACCATGAACTACACCTATTCGAAGGAACTCACCTTGGGTGCCGAATCCGACACAGGTGGCGGTGTCATGAACGACATCTTCAACCGCGGCATCAACAAGCAGATTTCGAGCAGCTCTCGCCCGAACTGGTTGGTCCTGGCCAGCAATTACACGTTGCAGAAGTACTTCGGCAACAAGTATCTGAACCTGGCAATGGCCGACTGGCAGATTGGCGCTGTCATGCAGTACGGCAGCGGCCTTCCGATCCAGGCTCCGGCCAACACCGGCAACAACAACAACGTGACCATCGGCCGTGCGACGTTCGCGACGCGGGTCGAGGGACAGCCGTTGTTCCTGGTGGACAACATCAACTGCGGCTGCTTTGACTACGGTCACACGCAGATCCTGAATCCGGCTGCCTGGAAGGATACTCCCAGCGGTCAGTTCAGCCCGTCGGCGGCGTTCTACAACGACTTCCGCTACCAGCGGCGTCCGCAGGAACTGGCCAGCATCGCTCGTGTGTTCCGGATCAAGGAAGGCATCACCTTCATGGTTCGCGCCGAGTTCAACAACATCTTCAACCGGACCCTGGTGGCCACCACCAACACGGCCGGCTTCGTCGAGCCGTCGCTGAATCGCGGCCAGGCGCTGGTGAAAGATGCGGCGACAGGCGTGTACACCTCGGGCTTCGGCACGATCAACACCCTTGGCAACATCGGTGGTCAGCGCCAGGGCACCCTGGTCGGCCGCCTGACGTTCTAAGGCAAGTCACTCTAACCAACGCGGCCTCGGACCTACCGGTCCGGGGCCGTTTTGTTTTTGTAGGCCCTGGGTCAGAGCGTCAGGGCTTAGTATAATAAGAAGGTCTCACTCCGCCCGGCCGGTGCGGCCGTCATCCCTTTGACACCGCCCCCCTCGATCGGCTAGCCTAGGAAGAGCGAAAACTCGCACAGAGAAGGTCTGTCTCCAAATGAAAACCGCAATTCCCTCGCTGCCCGGTATCGCACGTGATTGGCACGTGATCGACGCTGATGGCGCGGTCCTCGGACGCATTGCTAGCCAAGCAGCGCTGATCCTGATGGGCAAGCACAAGCCTCGTTATACTCCGTTCATGGACACCGGCGACCACGTGATCGTGGTCAACGCCGCGAAGGTTCGTTTGACGGGTCGTAAGGAAGAACAGAAGTTGTACCGTCGCCACTCCGGTTATCCGGGCGGCTTGACCGAAACCCTGGCGCGTACGGTCCGCCAGACGCGTCCCACCCGCATGGTGGAAGAAGCGATTCAGGGCATGCTGCCGAAAACCAAGCTCGGCAAGCAGATGTATCGCAAGCTGAACGTCTACGCGGGCGACAAGCATCCGCACCAGGCGCAGAAGCCGGTCGAGCTGAAGACAGCTCAGTAAGCAAGATACAAGAGGAATCATGGCTGCATTGATGCAACATCTCGGAACGGGCCGCCGCAAGACGGCTGTGGCTCGCGTGTTCCTGCGCAACGGCAACGGCGCGATCAAGGTCAACGGGCGCGAGTTTGAGAACTACTTCTCCAGTCCCGCTGCACGCGCGATCGTGAAGCAGCCGCTGCTGGCGACCGAAACCGCCGACAAGTTCGATATTCTGATCACCGCCAACGGCGGCGGGCCCCTGGGCCAGGCCGGCGCGGCGAAGCTGGGCATCGCCCGCGCTCTGCTGGAGTTCAACGCCGAGCTGCGCGGCAAGCTGAAGGAACTCGGGTTCCTGACGCGCGACGCCCGCAAGGTGGAACGCAAGAAGTACGGTCAGAAGGGCGCGCGCAAGCGCTTCCAGTTCTCCAAGCGCTAGGCGGCACGCCGCCTTTTGGGCGCTTCTGGCGCTCGAAGCTGGAGACATCTGTACAAGTGGTTTTGGGGCGGGCTTGCAGTTCAGCCCGCCTCTTGTTTCTCACGCCCGGTTTCACAAATCCCGCCTGGACCGTGACACCGTAACCGATTGTCCATAGGAGGACTTTCTTTTGCCGCAAATCAGTATGAAAGAATTGCTCGAAGCCGGCGTTCACTTCGGGCACCAGACCAAGCGCTGGAATCCAAAGATGAAGGAATACATCTTTGGCGAACGTAACGGGATCTACATCATCGATCTCCAGAAGACGCTGAAGCTCTTCAAGGACGCGATGCGCTACGTGGGCGATATGGCCGCGCAGGGCAAGACTGTCCTGTTCGTAGGCACCAAGCGCCAGGCGCAGGAAGCGATCGCCGAAGAAGCAACGCGCGCGGGCATGTACTACGTGAATCAACGCTGGTTGGGCGGCTTGCTCACCAATATGACCACGGTGCAGAAGTCCATCAAGCGCCTCAAAGAACTCGACGCCATGGCCGAAGAGGGCAACTGGGACGGTCGCGCCAAGAAGGAAGTCATCCGTCTGGAACGCGAGCGCAAGCAGCTGAACCAGAACCTGGCGGGCATCAAGGACATGAAGGGTCTGCCGGACGTGATGTTCGTCATCGACTCGAACAAAGAAGCCATCGCCGTCGAAGAAGCCCGCAAACTGGGCATCTCGGTGGTTGCCGTGGTGGACACCAATTGCGATCCGGACAAGGTCAACTACGTGATCCCGGGCAACGATGACGCTCTGCGCGCCATCCGCCTGTTCACCAACAAGATCGCCGAAGCGGTTGTCGAAGGCCGTCAGTTGGCCTCCGAAGTGGACTTCGCCGCTGCCGCCGCTGCTGCGTCGCTCGAAGGTGACGAAGCCGAAGTGACCTCGGTCGAAGACATCCCGGAATACGCGCAGTACGTGGATCCGCAGTACGCCCAGCAGTTGATGTCGGAGAGCATGCCTGAAGAAGACCTGTCGCCGGCAGTCAAGAAGGCGATGGACCAGGAAGCTCAGTAGTCAACCGGGCCGCTTCTTTTCTCTGTTTCTCCTGTGCGCGGTTCGCCTTCCCGGTGAACCGCGCTCTGTCTGTAAAAGAACGTTTTTCGAGGATTTATGGAAATTACAGCATCGTTAGTGAAGCAACTCCGCGAGCGCACGGGCGCCGGCATGATGGAATGCAAGTCCGCGCTTGTGGAAGCCAAGGGTGACCTGGCCGAAGCCGAAGTCGTCCTCCGCAAGAAGGGCATCGCCTCTGCCGGCAAGAAGGCCAGCCGCAGCACCAAGCAGGGTGTGATCGCCACCTACATCCATCCCGGGGCGCAGCTGGGCGTGATGGTGGAAGTGAACTGCGAATCCGACTTCGTGGCCCGCACCGATGCGTTCCAGGAATTGGTGAAGGATATCGCCATGCAAGTGGCTGCCTCCGACCCGCAGTTTATTCGCCGCGAAGAAGTCACCGCCTCCGCCATGGACAAGGAACGCGACATTCAGCGCGCCCGCGCTCTGGCCGAAGGCAAGCCGGAGAAGATGGTCGACAAGATCGTCGAAGGCCGCATGAACAAGTTCTACGAAGAGTTCTGCCTGATGGAACAGCCCTGCATCAAGGACAACGCTGTCACCGTCGGCGAAATGGTGAAGTCCACCATCGCCAAGCTGGGCGAGAACATCTCCGTGGCGCGTTTTGTGCGCTTCAAGGTCGGCGACACGCAGACGGCTGAAGAAGCCGCCGCCGAGTAGTTCCAGACCGCCTGTGCCCCGTTACCGCCGCATTCTGTTGAAGCTATCCGGCGAAGTACTCGCCGGACAAGCCTCCTTTGGAGTGGACCCCGCGAAAGTGGCGACCTTGGCTGAAGAAATCGCCGAGGTTGCCCGCGAGGGAGTCGAAATCGGACTCGTCGTTGGCGGGGGTAATTTCTTCCGCGGCGTGGCCGCCGCCGCCAAGCACATGGATCGAGTTGCCGCCGATCACATGGGCATGCTGGCCACCGTCATCAATTCCCTGGCCCTGCAGGACGCTCTCGAAAAAACCGGCACGCCGACGCGCGTGATGACGGCCATCGAGATGCGCTCCGTGGCCGAACCCTACGTTCGCCGCCGCGCCATGCGGCATCTGGAAAAGGGCCGTCTGGTAATTTTCGCGGCCGGCACCTCCAACCCCTATTTCTCCACGGACACCGCTGCGACGTTGCGCGGACTGGAGATTCGCGCCGAAGTGGTCGCCAAAGCCACCAGCGTGGACGGGGTGTACGACAAAGATCCCAAGAAGCACGCCGACGCGGTTCGGTTTGAGCAGATTTCGTACTCCGAAGTCCTCAGCCAGAACCTGCGGGTGATGGATGCTTCGGCCGTCGCGATGTGCCGCGACAACGGCCTGCCCATTACGGTTTTTGATTTAAACGTTCGGGGCAATATAATGCGTATGGCGATGGGAGAACCCATCGGCACGCTGATCGCCTAGATAGCCTGAGCCAACTATGAAGCCTGAACCTACTCCGTCTCATACCTTCGCAAGCGTGAAGGACATCGAAACCAACGCCAAGACGCGCATGGAAAAGGCGCTGGCGGACTTACAGAACGCGCTGGCCGCGATTCGCACGGGCCGCGCCTCCGTCGGAATCTTCGACAACCTTCGCGTGGACTACTACGGCACGCCGACGCCGCTGAATCAGCTGGCGAACCTGCATGTGCCGGAGCCCCAGCTGATCACGATCCAGCCGTGGGACGCATCCACCATCAACGCGATTGAGAAGGCGATTCAGACCAGCGAACTGGGCTTGAACCCGGCCAATGACGGCAAAGTCATCCGTGTGCCGATCCCTGCCCTGACCGAAGAGCGCCGCAAGGAAATCGCCAAGCGCATCCAGCACATCGCCGAAGATCATCGCGTGGCCGTGCGCAACGTGCGCCGCGACTGCAACGATCACATGAAGAAGCTGCTGAAGGACAAGGTGATCAGCGAAGACGATGAACGCCGCGGCCTGGAAGAATCGCAGAAGATGACCGACGGCTATATCGCCAAAATCGACGCGACGTTCAAGGCCAAAGAAAAAGAAATTCTCACCGTCTGATCCTATGAAGCCGCTGCCTCTGCTGTTGTTGGCTGTTTCTCTGTGCGCGGGCCAGATTGTGCCCGCTTACGGCCACATCCCAGGTGGCGGCTTCCGTGTTCCCCTGCCGGAATCGCAAGTGGCGTGGAAGGACATCGGGCTGCAGATCCTCGGCAAGGATGCAGGCACGCCCACAGGGTCGCGCCTGACCGATCTGTGGCAGAACAAGGACAACTTCGGCATCACCGAGGTGAATTTCCAGGCCCCCGTGCCGGCGGCGATGAAGTCCCGCAAGTATTACGTGATTTCGGCCGACGGTCTAACGCCGTTGCGCGTACGTGGACTGGTCGGCGGAATTCGGTACGGCTTTGACATCGAAAGCGAGAAGGCCGAGGTGCTGAAGCAGGTCGCATTCACGGGCAACGCCATCTTCGACACCGTACCGGAAGACGAATACGTCGAAGGCGCGTTCCTGATCGATTCCGACGCCGCCATCACGAGCACGGCGACCGAAGTTCAGCCGACGGCCATCACATCGGCCAAAGAGGGCGAGGCGACGAAGATTACCTGGGACGGCAAAACCGGCTTAGTGAAGTCGCCCACGACATCTCGGCCCGATCTCGCGGCATCGCTGGCGATCGGCAATGAGAAGTATCTGTTCCTGCAATGGCACCCCGAAGGCACCAGCTGTGAGTTCATTTTCACGCTGCTGAAGATCGGGTCCGCAAGCCTCGACGAGGCCGCCAATACCGTTTACGGCTGCGACTTTTAGGCTGCTAACCTGAAGGGCATGAGGACACGCCTCCTGCTCCTCCTGCTCCCGGGCTTGCTGTGTGCCCAATCACTGCAGGATTTCGAGAAGAAAGTCACCAGCTTCACGCTGCCGAACGGCCTTCAATTCCTTGTGATTGAACGCCACGACGCACCCGTGGTCAGCTTCCATACCTACGTGAACGCGGGGGCTGTAGATGACCCCGGAGGTTCCACCGGCCTGGCGCACATGTTCGAGCACATGGCGTTCAAGGGCACCCCGCAGATCGGCAGCAAGAACTGGGTGAAGGAGAAGGCGGCGCTGGATGCGATCGAGCGCGCCTATGATCGCCTGGAGGCCGAGCGCAACAAGAGTTTCCGCTCCGACAAAGCCAAGATCGCGCAGTTGGAGGCGGCGCTCAAGGACGCCATTGCGACGGCGGACAGCTACGTGGAATCGAACGAATACGACCGCATTGTGGAATCGAACGGTGGCGTCGGGATGAACGCTGGAACGTCGGAAGATTCGACGCAGTATTTCTACAGCTTCCCTTCGAATCGGCTGGAACTGTGGTTCGTGATGGAATCCGAACGTTTCCTGCGGCCCGTAATGCGCGAGTTTTATAAAGAGCGCGACGTGGTGCGCGAAGAGCGCCGGATGCGTGTGGAATCGAACCCGCAGGGGATGTTGGTCGAGGCGCTACTGGCGACGGCGTTTGAGGCGCATCCTTATCACAACTTCGCCGGAGGCTGGGCCAGCGATATCGAAAGCTTCCGCCGCACCGACGCCGAAGCGTTCTTCAAGAAATACTACGTGCCCGGAAACATGGTGATTTCGATCGCCGGGGACGTCAATCCCACACAGGCGAAGGCACTGGCGCAGAAGTATTTCGGGCGCATTCCGGCGGGCAAGAATCCGCCGCTGGTTCGCACGGTCGAACCGGAACAGAATGGCGAAAAGCGCGTGAAGGTGGCATCGCCAGCGCAGCCCTTCTTAGTGGTCGGCTACAAGCGGCCTGATGATCAGTCGCCCGACGCGCCCGCGTTGGATGTGCTGACTGAGATTCTTTCGGGCGGACGCACGGGGATCCTGTACAAGGAGATGGTTCGCGATCAACAGATCGCGCTGGCCGCGCAGGCGATCAGCACCTACCCGGGCAGCAAGTACCCTTCCTTGTTCCTGTTGTTCGCCATTCCGAACACGGGGAAAACGGTTGAAGAAACTGAGAAGGCGCTGTACAGCATCCTGGAGCGGGTGAAGG
Organism: Bryobacterales bacterium; assembly: GCA_947467395.1. Classification (GTDB taxonomy): domain Bacteria; phylum Acidobacteriota; class Terriglobia; order Bryobacterales; family Bryobacteraceae; genus Palsa-187. The sequence goes on along the minus strand of CANIIC010000061.1, from coordinate 11,619 downwards.
GCGAGACCGTGGATCCGGTGGCACTGCAACGCGTGAAGACCAAGCTACGCGCTGGCCTGATTCAGAGCCTGGACGATAACAGCGGCCTGGCGGACACGCTGGCCTCCTACCAAGCGAAGTATGGCGATTGGCGGAAGGTGTTCACGGAGTTGGACGAATACAACAAGGTAACCGCAGCAGACGTCCAGCGCGTCGCAAAGCAGTACTTGATCGAGACCGCGCGCACTGTGGCCTGGACGTATGCGCCGCAAGCCGAAGGAGCAGCCAAGTGAAACGCCTCTCTTTATTGCTGTTGATCACGGCGGCCGGGTGTTTCGCGCAGAATGCGGCTCCGGCTGTGCCGACGTACAAGCAACTGGTGTATCCGCCGCTCAAGGAAGTACGTCCACCGGAACCGGTGGAGGTGACGCTCTCCAACGGCATGCGTGTGTTCCTATTGGAGAATCACGAACTGCCCGTTGTGCGCGGCTTCGCGATGGTTCGCACGGGGAACCTCTTCGACCCGAGTGACAAGCGCGGGCTGTCGCAGGTGATGGGCGAAGTATTGCGGTCCGGAGGGACGAAGACAAAGACCGGCGATCAAATTGACGAGGATCTGGAAAACGTCGCGGCATCGGTCGAGAGCAGCATGGGCGAAACCAGCGCCACGGTGAGCTTCTCCGGATTAAAGGAAACCGAAGATCAGGTGCTGGCCGTCTTTAAAGATGTGCTGACTGCTCCCGAGTTTCGTCAGGACAAGATCGATCTGACACTGAATCAGTTTCGCGGCGGGATCGCTCGGCGGAACGACGACGCGAGCGAGATTCCGCGTCGCGAGTTACTGAGCCTACTGTATGGACGTGACAACTCCTACGGCTGGTCGACCGAGTATGAACATCTCAACCGGATCAAGCGGCAAGACTTAATCGATTTCTACACGCGTTACTACTTCCCGAAGAACATCATGCTGGCGGTGTACGGGGACTTCAACGTGGCGCAGATGCAGGCCAAGCTGGAGCAATTACTGGGTTCCTGGAAGGCGGAGCAGGCGCCGGTGCCGGCGTTCCCGCAGGTAACGAACAAGCCCGCGCCCGGGATTCACTTCGCGGCGCGCGCGGATGTCACGCAGACGTTCTTTTCGATCGGGCACCTGGGCGGTACGTTGCGCGACAAGGACTACCCTGCCCTGGAGGTCGCGACCAATATTTTGGGCGAGGGCTTCAAGAGCCGGTTAATGTCGCAGATCCGCACGAAGCTCGGCTACGCGTATTCGATTGGAGCGACGTGGGCGGCGAACTATAACCATCCGGGCACGTTCCGGATCGGTGGCAGCACGAAGTCCGCGTCGACGGTGGAGACGATCCAAGCCATCCGGACGGAGATCGATAAAATGCGTGCGGCGGAAGTGACGCCCGTGGAATTGAGCGAAGCCAAGGAATCCGTGCTGAACAGCTTCGTGTTCTTCTTCGACAATCCGGAGAAGACGCTGAATCGCGTGATGCAATACGCGTACTTCGGGTATCCGAAGGACTTTCTGTTCCAGTATCAGAAGGCGATTGCGTCAGTCACACGGGCCGATGTGCTTCGCGTAATGAAGCAGTACGTGAAGCCTGAGGATCTGGTGATCGTGGCGGTCGGGAATCCGAAGGAGATGCCGAAGCCGTTGAGCACGGTCGGCACGGTCCAGGAGCTGGATCTGACGATTCCGCAGCCGAAGCAGGAAACTGCGGCGGCGGACGCGGCGAGCATCACAAAGGGCAAGGCGCTGCTGGCGAAGGCGCAGCAGGCTATGGGCGGTGCGGACAAGATCGCTGCCATCAAGGATGTGACGGTGACTGCGCGTCTGAATCTGCCGCCGGCGCAGGGTGGTCCGATCGCGATGACCGGTTATTCGATGCCGGGGCCTGTGCGGCAGGAGCAGACGTTGCCGTTCGGGAAAGTGATCGTGTTCAGTGATGGAAAGACGGGCTGGATCGGGACGCCACAGGGCGTGCAGGAGATGCCGGGGGAAGTACTGAAGCAGATGCAGGGTGAGATTTTCCGGCAGTTGCCGGCGATCTTCCTGGCTGATCGCATGGCTGGCGTGACGGTCAACGCGGTGAGCGACACGGCGGTGGAGATTTCGGGCAATGGGCAGAGCTTTCGCTTCGAATTCGATGCCGCAACGGGACTGCCCGCAAAGATGACGTACCTGGATGGCGGGATGGAAGCGACGGAGGCGTACTCGGATTGGCGCGAGGTTGGCGGGATCAAGCTGCCGTTCGTGAGCAAACTGGATGCGGGTCCGCTGACGGTGAGCGAGTATAAATTCAACACGGGTCTCAAGGTCGAGGATTTAGGGAAACGTCCATGAAACGCTTGGTTTTACTGTGCGTGCTGGCCGCCGCGACGTTCGCGCAGGATGCGCAGGTTCGCGGGAAGCAACTGATCGATGAGGCGATCGCGGCGTTGGGGGGCGAGAAGTTCCTCACGATGCAGAACCGCATTGAGACGGGGCGCGCATATTCGTTCTTTCAAAACAATTTGACCGGGTTGTCGATTGCGCGCTTCTACACACGATACGTTCCGGTGGATCCAGCGAAGGCGGGCGAGATTCTGGCGCAGGAAGAACACCAGGCGCTGTCGAAGGACGAGGGCTACTACAACGTCCTGCGCGAGAACGGCGGCTGGGAAGTCACCTATCGCGGACCGAAGCCGCTCGAGAAGGAGCAGATCGACCGGCATCGGGATTCGACTATGCACAACGTGTTTTACATCCTTCGCAACCGGCTGAAGGAGCCGGGGCTGGTGTTTGAAGCTCGCGGGAGCGATGTGATCGAGAACACGCCGATGAATCTGGTCGATATCATCGACTCGAAGAATCGCGTGGTGACAGTGTACCTGCATCCAACCACGCATCTACCGCTGCGCCAGATGTGGGTGTGGCGCGATCCAGAAACGCGCGAACGCAATGACGAATTGACTCGCTTCGCGCGTTATCGCGAAGTGGCGGGCGTCATGTGGCCATTCCAGGTGAATCGCGAACGCAACGGTAAGAAGACGTTTGAGATGTTCGATGACGAGGTACTGATCAACCAAGTCATCGACGAGAAACGCTTCGCCAAACCGGATGCGAACTCGAAACCCTTTGGGACCTCGACGGATCCGAAAAAGAAGAAGTAATTACTCCATCGTCAGGCCGAAGTTGATGTCGACGGCCATCGCCGAGTGGGTGATGGAACCGCTCGACAGGAAGTCGGCACCGGTTTCGGCGTAGGCTCGGGCGCTCTGGAGGTTGATGCCGCCAGAGAGTTCGATGGTGACGCCTTGCTTGATGGATCGGACATACGTGATCCACTCTTTCGCTTCGGCAGGCGTGAGGTTGTCGAGCAGCAGATGTGTGGCTCCGTGATGGAGGGCCTCGTCAAGTTCTTCGCGCGTGCGCACTTCGATCTCCACAGGCACCCCGGCGTCGCGTGTTTTTTCGAGTGCAGCCCGAACGCTGCCTGCGGCGGTGATGTGGTTGTTCTTGATCAACACCGCATCGAACAGGCCATGGCGATGATTTGTGGCTCCGCCGGCGTGTGCGGCTTGTTTTTCCAGGCGTCGCAGGCCCGGCGTCGTTTTGCGGGTGTCGAGCACGCGGCAGGACGTGCCTTCCATAAGCTTCGCGTAGGCGCTGGCCGCAGTGGCCACACCGCTCAAGCGCTGGACAAAGTTTAGGGCTGTGCGCTCGCCCGTAAGGAGTGCGCGCGCGGGTCCGGTGACCACGGCGATCTCATCGCCCTTCTTCAAGCGGGCTCCAGAGCGATGCAGCAACTCGCATTGGCACGCACCATCGGAGATGGCCTCGAAGATGGCGGGGATGAGTTCCACGCCCGCGAGCGTGAGGTCCTGCTTGGCGCGCATGCGGCCGGTGGCCTGAGCGTCGGCCTTCACTGTGAGCACCGTGGTGATGTCACCGGTCCCGATGTCTTCGGCTAGGGCTAGTCGGACGATTTCCAGGATTTCCGGATGTGAAACGTCGAAGATCATGAGGGCGGTTACTTGACGGCCAACATGCGTTCAATGGGCAACGCGGCGCGGCGGATCATCTCATCGCTCAGTTCGATACGGGGTTGCAGTGTTTCGAGGCAGTCGCGCAGGTTTTCGAGGTTGTTGCGCTTCATGTACGGGCACTCGCTACAGTTGCAATTCTCGTTCGGCACGAAGTAGAACTCCTTGCCGGGCGCGAGCTTCTTGAGCGAATGCTGCACGCCGCTTTCGGTCATCACGATGAACTCGCGCGCGGGGTTGGAGACGCAGTATTCGATGATGGCGCTCGTGGAGCCCACGAAGTCGGATTGTTTCAGGACTTCATTGGGGCATTCGGGATGCGAGGCGACCAGCGCGTTAGGATGTTCGGATTTCGCGGTGGCCAGCTTGCGGGCGGCAAACGTGTGGTGCACGATACAGGCGCCCTGCCAGATCTTCATATTCTCGCGGCCGGTCTGCTGCTTCACATAGTTGCCCAGATTCATGTCGGGCAGGAAGAGGATCGGTTTTTCAGCGGGGATCGAGTTCACGATCTTGACCGCATTGCGCGAGGTGCAGATGATGTCGCTTTCGGCCTTCACTTCGACCGAAGTGTTGATGTAGCTGACGATGACGTGATCGGGATGCAGTTCTTTGTAGGCGCGGATCTGATCGGCGGGGCAGCAATCGACCAGACTGCAGCCAGCATCCAGATCCGGCAGCACCACCGTGCGGGTCGGATTCAAGACTTTGGCCGTTTCGGCCATGAACTTCACGCCGCAAAAGGCGATGACGTCGCCTTCGAAATCCTTCGCTCGGCGCGCGAGTTCGAGGCTGTCGCCGATGGCGTCGGCAATCTCCTGAATCTCATCCACCTGATAGTGGTGAGCCAGAATAATAGCGCGCTTTTCGCGCTTGAGGCGCGCGATCTCTTCCACAATGTTTACGTCTACTGCCTGCATCGATTCCAGTGTAACGCGCCCGGAATGGGCGGTCCTACTGATAAAACTGTGCAATGGCGTTGTGTTCGGTGTGGAACTGCTCGATGAGGCGTTCCAGGACATCGGGCGCGAGGCCGAGACCTTGAAACGCCTCCACGCTCTGCTGTTCGTCGACGGACATATTGCGAATGGTGTGCCCCAAGCTGTTGACGTAGAGATTGGCGGCGCGCAGGACGCAGCCTAGCGGCAGCACGGGGCCACTGCGGGTGGGAGCGTCGTCGTGGTGCTGGCCCACGGCGAAGCGGATGGGGTCGGGCAGCTTCCACACTTGCAGAGCATCGGCCGAGAGGCAAGCATGGTCGAAGCCAAGCACAGAGCGTTCACACTCGATCCACGGGGCTTGGTCTCGCAACTGGATGCGCTGAATGTCGGAGAACTCCTTGGGCAACCCCATGGCGATCAACATCTGACCCACGTCATGCAGCAGTCCGCCGACAAAGGCGCCCTCCGGATATTCCACGCGTACATGTTGAGCGAGCAAATCACTGAGCATCGCCACCGCTGCGGAGTGACGATTGAAGCGTTCCATGGACCAGCCCGGAGGAGTTTTCGCCTGGTTCAGCATGCGCGAAATGGACATGGCAAGAACCGTGTTGCGCACCTTCTCCACGCCCAACACCGAAAGCGCATGCCGGATGGAGTTCACCTCACCTCGGCGTGCGTAAATGGCGGAATTCACCACGCGGAGGATGTTGCCCGCCACCACCGCATCTTTCTCAATGAGATCTCCCAGGACGACGAAAGATACGTCCTGACCGGCTAAGGACGCCATGAGTTTACTGAGGATGGGCGAAAACGGCGGAAGCTTGCTGAGTGCATCCAAGGCGCGCTGTCGGTTTACGTCCTGGCCAGCGGTTCTGGCAGGAACCGGAAGTGGGGTGGTCACGAAGAACCTTATCGGTGCGGGGACGGCGGACTTGAGGCGACTACTCCAGGCGGAGGATATGGCGACGGAGTAAATCGAGAGCTGCGTTCACCGTGAAGCCGCGGACGCGATTTCGATCGCCGGGCATCACCAGGCGAATGGCTCCAGTGGCCGCTGGCGTCGCGTAGCCGAGGTAGATGGTGCCGACCGGGGCTCCGGTGGCGGAAACGGGTCCGGCTTCGCCTGTGGTCGAGATTCCGTAGGTGGCGCCGGTTCGATCTCGGGCGCCGATCGCCATCTGTTCGGCAACTTCGGCACTGACTGCCGTATACCGCTTCAGCACCTCTGGATCTACACCGAGTAGAGCGGTCTTGACCCGATCGGAATACGTCAGGAGGCCACCGAGGAAGTAGTCCGAGGCTCCGGCGACGCTGGTGAGACGCTGGCCCAGTTGCCCTCCGGTAAGACTCTCGGCGACTGCGACGGTCTCTTGGCGCGGGCGCAGCAGGCGCCCGATAACATCTTCGAGGGCGTCGCCGTTGTTCGAATAAATCCGGTCGCCCAGCAGTTTCTCGATGGGATCGCCGACGGCGGCGAGCAGGCGCTCCGCCTCATCGGCCGTTTCGCAGCGGGCGCGCAAGTGAACCTGAATATCGCCGGCCGAAGCGAGGACCGTCGTCGCGGGGTTGGTGTAGTCCTTGTACGCCGGCGAAATCAGCGTATCGAGATCGGATTCGGTCATTCCGGTGACGCGATAGAAACGCGTTCGGATAACGACTTCGGGAACACGCGCCTGCAAGCGCGGAAGCACTTCGCGCTCAAAGGTCGGCTTCATTTCGCTGGGCGGACCGGGCAACAGGACGATCAGGTTGTGGCCGGATTCGATCCACAGGCCGGGAGCGGTGCCCGTGGGGTTGGCCAGAACCGTCGCACCTTCGATGATGTAGGCTTGGCGCTTGTTGATCTCCGCCATCGCGCGGCCACGCGTGCGAAAACGTTCTTCGATGCCATCGCAGATATCCTGGCGCCAGATGAGTGGACGCTCCAACGCGGCGGCTACGGCATCGCGGGTGACGTCGTCTTCAGTGGGCCCGAGTCCGCCGGTCAGGATCACGATGGCGACCTGTTCCAGAGCCTCGCGAATCTCTGCGGAGAGCATGCCCCGGTCATCCCCAACAATGACCTTCTTGCGAACCTCAACGCCCAGCGTGTTGAGCTGGTCCGTCAGATAAAGCGAGTTTGTGTCCGTCTTCGACGGCGTCAACAATTCCGATCCAATGGCGATGATGACGGCGTCCAGCATGTGGTTCCAGCTTAGGGGAGCGGTCGGCCGTCGACACCGACATCGACGCGATAAAGCGCGTTGTTGGTGGCCAGGATCATCTTCTTCGGGGCCATGAAGGCAAGGCCGACGATGGAGGGGCCGGAGAGGAACAGTTCGGCATTCGCATCGGGCGTGATGCGCACGACGCCTCGGCGTCCGGCGAGCGAGCCGGCAACATACAGATTGCCGTCGACGTCGAACGCCATGCCTTGCGGGCGGCCGAGGCCGCGGTAGAACGTATAGACGTGGCCGTCTGGATCGACACGGTGCACCACATCAAAGCTCGACGTGGTGGGGCCGGTGACGTACAAGTAGCCGTCGGGACCGATCGCCAGGTGGTAGGCCGCGATGGAGCGCTCAATGGTGGCGAAGACGTAGATCTGTCGGTCGCGGCTGATCTTGAAGATCGTGCCGCTGCGGTCGCCCACGTAGAGGTTGTCCTCGCGGTCGAACACGATGCCGGTGGCGACGCCCATGCCTTCGACGTAGGTCACGGCATTGCCGCTGGGCGACACCTGGTAAACAATGCCATCGTGGCGGCTGGAGACGTACAGCAGGCCGGAATTGTCCAGGGCCAGCCCGGTGGCGTTCATGATGTCGGTCACCAGGGGGCGGGCGCGCAGGTCGGACTCGATTTTATAGACCGAAACCGGCGTTTTGTGGCCGGCCGAGCCGCTCATGGTGGTGTAGATGTTGCCAAAAACGTCGGTAACGGGGTTCGCCACCGGGTGAACCCCATCGGCGATCTGGATGCCGATATCGCAGCGCCAAGCCACGTCTTCGGTGCCGCCCAGAGACAGGTCGCCGCGCTGGGCACCCTCTGGAACTTTAACAATCAAAAGAGATTCACTGCCGATCACGATGGGCGCGGCAATGTCACCGAAGCGCGCCTGGGGGCGCTCCGTCCCGGTCAGACCCTTGCCGCGAATGATGAACTCGCCGCCGGGGATGGCTGCTGTCGGGGAAACTTGCGAAATCTGAGGTCGGTTGGAGAGAGCCACTACTATCGATTGAACCACCCCACGGCCAGTAGCACAAGGGCTGCATACAAGCCGGCACCCACGTCATCGAGCACAATTCCGGCACCTCCCGGGATGCGTTCCAGAGCCCGGACCGGCGGGGGCTTGGTGATATCGAAGAGACGGAAGAGGATAAACGCCGCCAGCCAGTATTTCCAGTCATCCAAGGCAGGCACGGCGGCAAGGGCGATCCACTGGCCGATGACTTCATCGACCACCACCACTTGGGGATCTTTCGAGCCCGTGTCTTTCGCCATGCGGTCGGCGGCCCAGATGGCGGGCAGCAGGCCGACGACAGAGAGAATGACGAAGGTCCAGGGGCTGTAGTTCGTCCAGATGGCGAGTGGCCAGGCGACCAGCAGGGCTCCGATGGAGCCGGCAGTGCCGGGGCCTTTCGGGAAATAACCGCAATAGAACCAAGTCGCGATCAGGCGGGCGAGCGCACTCATTCGAGATCGTCCAGATTGAGACCATCCAGACTGATGTCATCCAGCAGGACGGGTTCGGAGATCACGTATTTCTCCGAAGCCCAGTTGCCGAGGTCGACCTCCTTGCAGCGCACGCTACAGAAGGGCATGACGGGGTCAGTGATTTGGACGGGCTTCTTGCAGATCGGACAAAGCATGATTAACGCGCAATGAGACTGGATTGAATCATGATGAGCGACGGAGCAGCCTGCGTCGGGACGTCGACGAGCTCGCCTTCGAGATCGTAATCGTGAGCCTTGGTAATCTTCATGCGGCGGAACTCTCCGGCGCGGAGCGGGGCTTCGCCGGGATCGGTGATAAAGCACACGCCATCGATTTCCGGGGCTTGCGACGACATGCGCGCCTGCCACAGGAGGTCCGATTCAGAAGACGGACCTTCGACCAGCACCTGGAACTCGCGGCCGACCAGCGCTTTGTTCGCGGCCTTCGAGATCTTCTTCTGCTGCGCCATGATGGTGCGTTTGCGGCGAGCGATGGTCTTCTTGTCGACCTTGCCGTCCAACTCAAAACTCTTGCTGGTGTCTTCGTCGGAATATTCGAACACGCCCAAACGATTGAACTGAGCGGCTTCAACGAACTGCTGCAACTCTTCGAAATCGGCCTCGGTTTCGCCGGGGAAGCCCACGATCATCGACGTGCGGATCGCCACGCCGGGGATGGTTTTGCGCATGCGTTCGAGCAGCTTCAGGAAGAAGTCGCCGTTGGAGCCGCGCTTCATGCGCTTCAGAACGTTGCCGCTGGCGTGCTGCAGCGGGATGTCGATGTATTTAACGAGGTCCTGATGCTCGGCGATGGTGTCGAGCAATTTCTGCGTCACGCGATTCGGGTAGCAGTACAGGAAACGGACCCACTTTTCGTGATCCGTTTCGATCTCCGCGAGGCGGGCCAGCAACTGCGCAAGGCCGTCCTTCAAGCCGAGGTCTTCGCCGTAGCAAGTCGTATCCTGGCCGATCAGGTTGATCTCACGGATGCCTTGCGCGAACAGACGCTTGGCTTCGTTGACCACGCTCTCAAAGCGACGGCTGCGGAAGTTGCCCCGATACTGCGGGATCACGCAGAAGGTACAGGGATGATCGCAGCCTTCGGCGATCTTGATGTAGGCGAAATGATTCGGCGTCGACAGCACGCGCGGCGTCGCGTCGTGATACAGGTACGCGTCCAGCGGATTCGCCTTGGGCGTCACGCCTTCGCACAGCGCGGTGATGTTGTCGAGTTCGTTGGTCCCGATGACGGCATCCACTTCGGGCATGTTCTTCGAGATGTCGGCCCGGTACCGTTCGACCAAACAGCCCGCAACAATCAGGCGTTGCGCGCGGCCCGTCTTCTTGTACTCCGCCATTTCCAGGATGGTGTCGACGGACTCCTGCTTGGCCGGGTCAATGAAGCTGCACGTATTGACCACGATCACGTCGGCGTCCGACGGATGCGGGGTCAACTCGTGGCCCTGGCTGGTGAGCTGGCCCATCATCACCTCTGTGTCGACGAGGTTCTTGGGGCAGCCGAGACTGACGAATCCGATTTTCAAGCGTTTGTTCCTGGGTGTGCGCACTCTTGACTTGCGTGAATGCCGCACACCCATTGTACCGGACAGCGAACTACGGTCTCGCTTCGAGAACCAGGTTGAACGGCGTCTCCGCCGCCCGCCGGACCCGCGTAAAACCACCCTCCGAGAGGACGGCCCGGAGGCGGGCTTCCCCGGCCTGCGCTCCGAGCGCGGCGCCGACTTCCTGCGAAAGGGAAGCCGGGGTACAGAGCATGGTCGACGCGGAATAAAAGAGACGGCCAAGAGGGTTGTGATTTTCTTCGGCGCGGTCGTGCGCAAAGGGCTCCACGATCATCCACACGCCATCTGGCTTCAGCGTCGAACGGACGTGCTTGGCGGCGCCTACGGGGTCGCCCATGTCGTGCAGCGAATCGAAGAATGCCACCAGGTCGTAGCCGCCATTCGACGGGTAATTCGAGGCCGAAGCCACGTCGAATTTCACGTCCTTGAGTCCGTGTTCGGCAGCTGCTTTGCGAGCGTACTGAATAGAACCATCGTGATAGTCGAAGCCGTGGAAGTGCGATTTCGGGAAGGCTTCGGCCATCAGCAGCGTGGAGGCTCCGTGCCCGCAGCCAATGTCGGCGACCGAACCGCCAGCCTGCAATCTCTCCTGGACACCTGTCAGCGCAGGGATCCACGACGTGAGCAGATTCATCGCGTAGTTGGGGCGAAAGAAACGCTCCGTGCCGCAGAATAGGCGCTTGTCGTGTTCATGCCAGCCGAAGCCTTTGCCGCTGCGGAAGGCCTCAGCGATCTTCGGTTCGTCGTTGAAGCAGGCAGAGGCAATATAGAAGGCACCGGGGATGTCCATCTCGGTAAGAGCGAAAGCTTGCTCATCCGGAAGGGCGTAGCGCTGCGTGCTCGGCTCATAGGTGACGTAGCCGGATGCCGCATTCGCGTTGAGCCACTCCCGGACGTAGCGTTCCGCAGTGCCGGTGCGCTGGGCCAGTTCGGCTGAAGTGAGCGGGCCGGCACCGGCCATCGCTTTGTACAGCCCGAGTTTATCGCCAAGAACCACGAGCGTCGCGTGCATCGTGGCTCCCATATCGCCTACCACCTGATTGATGAAGGCGTTGAGCTTGTTCGAATCCATAGACACCTCCTGAGGCAGATGATACTCCTCAGCGCGGCAAGGTGCCGGAACAGAACGCTACCAATCTGTTTGTTTGTAGTCCTTGAGGAACTGGCCCCAGATGTGTTCGCCGGTATTGATGCCGGAGATGATCGGGTCGACGATGCGCGCGGCTCCGTCCACGATATCGAGCGGCGGATGGAAGCGCTGCTCCGCGGTCTTGCGCGCGGCGATTTCGACGGGATCTTCGTCCGTCACCCAGCCCGTATCGACGGCGTTCATGTGGATGCCGTCCTGGTGAAAGTCGGCCGCTGCGGTGCGCGTCATCATGTTCA
>CANIIC010000060.1 GCA_947467395.1 Bryobacterales bacterium | reverse complement strand
CTGCCGGAATCCCCGGAATCCATCTCACGTCGCCCTTAGCTGACCCCGCGAAGATCGCCCGCGCCGTCCAGGCCTGCGCGATGGTTGCGGTCGATCACGCCCAGCAGGCCACCTGGTATGCCGAAGCCGCTCAGGCCGCCGGCAAGAAGCTGGACGTGCTCGTCGACCTAGACGTTGGCGATCACCGCACCGGCGCGCTCAAGGAACAGGCACTGGCGATCGCCGATCAAGTTGACGCATCGGAACATCTTGAATTGAAGGGACTCCAGGCCTACTCGGTCGTCGGTTCTCATGCGGGCGGACTCGAAGAACGCCAGCGCGTCTCGAAAGAAGTCTTCGCCGGCGTCGGGCAAGTGATCGGCATCATGCTGCGCCGCGGTCTGTGTTGCGACATCTTGAGTGGCGGCTCCACGGGAACCTGGGAGATCGATACGCAGGTGGCCGATCTTACAGAGCTACAGGCCGGCTCCTACGTCTTGATGGATATGGCGTATCGTCGCGAGGGCCTGGATTTCGCGAATGCCCTGAAGGTGCTCGGTACCGTCGTCAGCGCGAACCACGAAGAGTTCGTCACTGTCGACGCGGGCTTCAAGGCGTTCTCCACCGATCGCGGCTACGGACCCGAAGTGTTGGGACACCCCGGAGCTGGCTATCGCTGGGGTGGGGATGAGTTCGGCTACGTGGACGGCGCAACCCTGAAGCTCGGCGATCGCGTCCGCTTCCTGCCCCCGCATTGCGACCCGACCGTGAACCTGCACGACCGCATCTACGCCTGCCGTGGGGAGCAAGTGGACGCCGTGTGGCCCGTGAAGCGCCTTACTTTGTAAGGCGCGACAGGATGCTTGTTACGTAGTTGCGCGTCTCCCGAATCGCCGGGATGCTGTGGACGGCGTCCACGCGCGCTGGACCTGCGTTATACGCGCTCAGCGCCAGCGAGAGATTCCCGTTGTAGCGGCCCAGCAGATCCTTTAACAGCCGAGCCCCCGCCATCAGACTCTCTGCCGGATCGAACGGATTCGCAACTCCCAGCGTGGCCTGTGTCGCCGGCATCAACTGCATCAGGCCCTGCGCGCCCTTGGGCGACTTCGCACACGGCTGAAATCCGGACTCCTGCCGGGCAACTTCGCGCACCACTCTGGCCGAAACCTGATTCGCCCGAGCAGCCGCTCCGATCAGCCGATCCAACTCCACCGGCTCCACTGAATTACACCCCGCCCGTGGCGCGACCGGCTCCACAAAACTCAGGAACGCCGGGTGCGCTACCGACCTCTGCCGCCGCACCGAGGCCCTCTGCCGAAGGATCGAGGCTCGCTGCGCGGAGCAGGGGACTACGGTGATCACCAACAGGACTACGAAGAACCACATGTCTGGTCACTTATCGACCACCGCCCGCAAACGGTGAGCCCAGATTTATCGGATATACTGCGTCAAAGGATTTTTATGCAGAAACTACGTCTTCTCTTGGTCTTAGCCGCACTCTCCGGCTCCGCCTTCGCCCAATCCGGCTCCGAAAAATGGGTCGCCACCTGGGGCGCGTCGATGCTTGAAACGGCTGTTCCCGCCGCAGCGCCGCCCGCGGCCCCGGCCGCCGCAGGAGCTCCCGTAGCCCAGGCTGCCAAGCCCGCCCCGCTCCGCAGCTTCAACAACCAGACCGTGCGCATGATCGTGAACACCAGCATCCCCGGCCGCACGGTGCGCGTGGAGCTGTCGAACACCTTCGGCAAGAACCGCCTCAAGATCGGCGCCGCGAACGTGGCGCTGCGTGACAAGGGCTCGGCGATCGTGCCCGCCTCCAATCGGGCGCTCACCTTCAGCGGCAACGCGACCGCGATGATCCCCGCCGGCGGCTCCATCCTCAGTGATCCGGTCGATCTCGCCGTTCCGGCCGTCGGCGACCTCGTGGTCAGCGTCTTCTTGCCTGAAGACTCCGGCCCGCCCACCACGCATCAGACCGGCCTGCATTCCACCTACATCTCCGGTCCAGGCAACTTCGCCGCCGCCGCCGATTTCACCGCGGAGCGCACCACCTTTCAGTGGTATTTCCTGTCGAGCGTGCATGTGCTGGCCCCTGCGGACACCTTCTCCGTCGTCACGTTCGGCGATTCGATCACGGATGGGGCTACCTCCAGCAATGACACGAACTCAGCTTGGCCCAGCGTGCTTGCACGTCGCTTGGCAGCGGCCAAGAAGAATGTCGCCATCGTGAACCAAGGCATCTCCGGCAATCGCGTGGTCCGGGACGGTGCGGGGGCGAACGCCTTCGCCCGCTTCGATCGTGACGTGATCTCTCAGCCTGGAGTGAAGTACGTCGTGATCATGGAAGGGATCAACGACATCGGGCAGGGAACCCGCGCCGGTGCTCCTGCCGATAATTCAATCACCACGGAAGAGCTCATCGCCGCCTACAAACAGCTCGCGGCCCGCGCGCATGAACACGGCATTAAAGTGATCGGCGCGACCCTTACGCCCTACGAAGGGGCGGCCTACGCCAGTCCTGCCGGTGAAGCCATTCGTTCCGCCGTGAACGCCTGGATCCGCACCACTGGTGCGCTCGATGGCGTTTTTGATTTCGACGCTGTTGTCCGCGATCCGAATGCTCCCACAAAGTTCCGCAAGGAGTTCAACGACCGCGACAACCTGCATCCCAACGATGCCGGCTACAAAGCGATGGCCGAATCCATCGACCTAGGCATCTTCCAGTAACGCCGCTCCAAAACAAAAGCCGCGAGCAGCGTCCCGATGGGCGCCCTCGCGGCTTTCGTCTTTCTACAAGGCTCGGTTACTGCACGAAGTACTTGCGTGCCCTACGCATGCTGTTCTTCACCTGTTCACTGGCTTCCAGTAAATCGTTGGTGTCGTAGATCACATGTGGAGTCATGAACAGCACCAGCTCCGTACGCGAATTCGTGCGGCTCTGGTTACCGAACAACGCCCCGATCTTCGGGATCCGGTTCAGCCCCGGGATGCCCTGCGATGTCGACGTCGTGTCTTCGTTGATGATGCCGCCGATCGCAATCGTGTCGCCATCCTGCAGCGTGATTTGCGTCTGCACCACGCGCTGATTGAAGCTCGGCGTCGGGATCGAGGACGAACCCGAATTCGCCTGAGAACTGACTTCCTGATTCACGATCAGCGTTACCACGCCGCTGGGATTCACGCGAGCATTCACCTGCAGTGTGACACCCGTGTTGCGTGCGCTGATGCCTTGCTGCGTTACGGGGTTGGTGCTGCCAATGCTGGCGATTGTCCCGGTCAGCACGGGTACCTGTGCGCCCACGTTGATCAACGCCGGGATACTGTCGGTGGCTATTAAGCTCGGCGACGAAATGGAGCGCACGTTCGACGAGTTCTCACGCAATTCTAGGAATGCCAGCAACTGCCGCGCCTGGCCTACCAGCATGCCCGCCTGCAACTGCGTCGAGGCTCCGGCCAGCGATCCCAGCAGTCGGCGTTCCCCGCCTGTCCTTTGTTGGAAGGTGGCTGATACACCGGCCTGGAAACTGCCGGACATGATCACTTCGTAAATCTTGGCTTCCAGTAGGATCTGGCGCGGAGGCCGATCCAACTCACGCAGCAGTTTGAGGATGCTTTGATACTGTTGCGGGTTGCCTTGGATCAGCAGGCTGTTGTCCAACGGATTCGGAACGATGCGCGGAGGCGTCGGGCCATCCTGTGTCGCGTAGGCTTGTGCAGTTGCCGATTGTGCGGCCTGGCCCTGAGGGGCCGCATTCGGCGTGCCCGCCCCGATCAGTCCGCCTTGGCTCGGAGCCACGTTCGTTTGCGCCGAATAACCGCCGAAGCTGGGGTAGCCGTAGCCGCCCGTTCCGCCGCCGCCGCCCATCCCCATACCCATCGACATGTACGGACCGCATGCACCCGCCCCACCGAAGCCGCTATTGAACGCATTCTGGTTGCCGTAGGACGAACCGGCGCCGACACCGCTGAAGCTGCTGTTATTGCCATAACCGCCGTTGGTCCCGTACCCACCGTTGGTCCCGTAACCGCCATTGTTGCCGTACGGGTTACCGCCCATGTTGCCGCCGTAGCCGCCCATATTGCCGCCCATATTGCCGCCGTAGCCGCCATACCCGCCACCCATGCTCTGCCCGTAGTACAGCTGGTTCAGCGCCATCGCCAGACAATCCGCGCGGCCGTAGTTCACGCGATACACGTACGTATCGATCACGCTGCTGGTCGCTGTGATCGGCACATCCAGTGTCCGGATCCACGTCTCCACTCGTTCGAAAACGCCCGGGTTCGGTGCCACCGCGATCAGCTTGCTGATTCGGTCCACCGGTAGGAAGCGAACCGTCGACGTCGTGTTGTCCAGCGAGATCGACTTCAGTACGCTTTCCAGGTCTTTCAGTAACTCTGAAGGCAGCGTGTTCTCGACATCAAAGATACGGATCCGTTCACCCGCGAAACCGTCGCTATCGAACAACGCGATCAGATCCATCAGTCGGTGAATGTTGCGCCGGCTGTCCATGATGAACAGCAGATTTGCCGGTTTGTAGGAACGAATGATGGTTCGTTCGTCCGAGAATTCCGCAAGAATTTTGCTCACTTCATCGACAGTGACGTACTTGAGGAACACCAGATTCAACATCGTGCGGTCGTCATCCGGGATTGAGGCCGAATCCGATACGCGCGAGATCGGCTGCCGTACCAATTCATTCGTCGGCACCACGCGATAAATGTCGCCTTCCTGAATCAGGCCCGCGTTGTTCAGGCGGAGGATCAGTTCCAGCAGATTGCGTGCATCCAGGTTGGGCGCTTGGCCGTACGTGTTCAACGTAACCGAGCCCTGGACCTTGTCATCCACCATGATGTTGATCTGCAACTGCCGCGCCAACTGGTCGATAACTTCTCGCAGCGACGCGTTCTGCAGAAAGAGATTGCCCACGGTGGGTGCCGCAGCCTGGGGCTGCGTCGGTGGCTGCTGCGGAACGATCTGTCCCGCGGTCAGCAACAGTAGAGTGGAAACAAGTAGAACTTTTGATTTCATCAGCGTATTGGCTCCCAATGACAAGAGGCTCCCATGAGCCCTCCTGTGATGACTTTTTTGTAGCCGGCGATCACGGTCCCATCCGGGCTGTTATCGTTCGGAACGCAGGCCCGGAGCGCTCCGTTTGCTTGTCCCAGCATGGCTTCGCCTCTCGGCGGCGGCGGGGGTGTTCTTGGTGCGGCCGAAGGTGGGGGCGTCGTCGGTGTTGCCGCTGCCTGAACCTTCCGTTCCGCTTCTTTCGGGGCAAGAGAGCGCAAATCGTGCGTCAGTTCCTTGTTGTTCCACAGGAACGTTACGGTCTCTCGATCAAAGGAGGCGATCTCAAACTCGCCCACTTTCTCTCCCTTGCGATAACTCTTCTGCGGCGACTTCTCCGTGCTCAACACCAGCACCGGCTCTCCAAACGCCATCTGACCGTGATACTTGGGTAACGGTGGAACCGGCGGTTCCGGAGGCGGCGGAGGAGGTGGGGCCACATCGATAATCACATTCGGATCGCGATCCTTCGAAAATAGCGTCTTCTGCGCCACTTCGATATACGCGGCCGGAGCAGCCGGATCTACGCTCGGTACGCTGGCCGGAGGTGTCACCGGGACGGCCTTCGCCTGACGAGCCAGCGCAGCCTGCTCCCGTGCGGTCGATTCCATCCAATGCTGGCGTAACTGCACGCCAATCCAGATCAGGATGCCACCCAGGGCCACGTTCAGCAGAATCAGTTTGCGGTTCACAGCCCGGCTCCTTTCTTGGTCTTGTCTGGCAACAAACTCTTCGGGACCACGCCCGTCACGGTGAGCCGCACGCGAACCGTCTTGTCTTTAGGATTCGCCGCGGTGATCTGCGCGTCGCGCGTTGCGATGAGTTCCGGCAGTGCTGCGATCGCCGCCAGCACATTCACCAGTTGCTCCACGCGACATTCGAACTGCACACTCGCCGGCACCAGCCCATAGGCCTCGCCCAGTGCTTCCACGCCGCCCAATTCCGTCCCGCGCAGATCTACCGGAGGCGTCTCCTGCTGCAGCACCTCGCGAATCTTGGTGATTACCACCGCCTGCGCCTGCTGCGCGGTTTCCGCCCGAATCAGCCCGGTCTCGCGCAGTGCCAGCTCAGCGGTCACCTTCTTAAGAACGTCCTGCTTCGCCGGAGCCGCCGCCGCGATGTCGCGAAGCCTCGCCAAACGTTGTTCGGCAACCTCCACCGAATCCGCCGTTGCCGTCACCGGCGTAGCAGCCGAACTGTTCGGCCAGAAGTCGTAGGCCACGTAGAGCGCGGCGAGGCCCACTGCTACCGCCAACAACTTCAATGCCCTCCGGTCTTTTTCGCTGATGTTCATCGCGCTGTCTCCGAACGCCGCGTGCGGATGCTGAAGAACTCCGTGCCCTGCCCCCGCGAAGGCGGCGAAATAAATTCGGACGCTTCAAACAGAGAAGACTCGTCCAGCTTCTTTAGCAAGGGTGCCGCTTGATCCGTCTCCCCCGTGATGCTGACTTGCCGGGCATCCATCGCCATGTTCTGCAACCATGTCGGCGGTGGCAATTGCCGCGTCAACTCTCCCAGCACGTCCATATCGGACTTGGCCTTGCGTCGCAGTCCATCCAGCAACAAGGTCCGCGCACGAGTCGCTTCGATCTCTTTGTCCACCGCCGCGGCACGTTGCGCCGCCGGCTGCGTCTTCGCGATCTCCGCGTTCAGCGTTTCCAGATAAGCCCCGTTGCGGTAGCTCTGGAACAGCAACAGCGCGATGCCCGCCAATGCCACCGCCGTTGCCAGTGCAGCCGTCGGAACCCATTGCCATGCCGAGCGCGTTTCGCGCTGATCCGCAGGCAGCAGGTTCAGTGAGGACGAATGCAGTGGACACGCCGAACTCAGCGCAGCGGAAAATGGCCGCGCAGGTTCCCCATGCAACAGCTCCCCGAACGCGACCGGTTTCTTTGGTGTCTCAAAGCGCAGCTCTGCTGCCGCCAGTGCCAGCGCGCGTTCCGTGCTGCCATCTGGGCCCACATCGAACAACGCGGAGAGCATCGGCTTGGAGGCGCTTTCCCCGTACACTTCGAGGCCTCGCTCCGTAACATCGGCCGCAAACACCTCACCCGCGGGCTTGGCGCCGAACAGCCGCAAGCCGGAGTACATCGCGATACCTGACGTCGTGAATCCCGCCAGTTTCACACCCGCTTCGGCGAATAACGTCGCGTACCAAGCGATCAGCTCGCGGCGCGCAATCGCGACCGCCACCGAATCCGTGCCTTCCAATCGAGCCCATGAAGCGACGACATCCGCCTCATCGTAGGGATGCAGCCCGTCCAGTTGAAACGAGACTGCCGCATCCAGATCTTTGTTCGAAACCCCTGGCAGCGTAAGCTGCCGCAGGATCACATCCTGACGGGGCAGGAGCACCGTCGCCGCCACGTGCTGCATCCCGCGTTTGGCCAGCAGCGCCGCATATTCCGAGCCCCACTCGCCTGCGGGACGATTGCGATAATCCTCCACCGTCAGCGAATCCACCACGCTGACGCCATTCGGACGTACGCGCACCAGCACGATATGCAGCGATTCGCCGCCACGCGGCCCTTCGAGGGAGATCCCCACCCCGCTGCCGAACGCCAACCACTTCCGTAATCCGGCCGCGATCACTTTTGCGCGCCCCCCGGCTTGATGGAAAATTCCGACCAAGCGTCTTCGTAATAGCGCACGATCTGCACCGGAGTCGGATGACGCATCTGGTCAGACCAATACTTCACTGTCGCCGAAGAAGAACGAATCACCTCGGAAGGCGTCCCGTCCGGACGACGCAGCCGAGCCGTCGCCCGCAGCGTCCACATGGAATTCCCACCCACTCGCAGCCGGGGATTCGTGACTCCCATGCCGCGCACTTCATTCATGTCCAGGAAGGGACGTTGCGCGCGCTGCGCCACGATGCGCTGCACATCTGCCGGATTCACTCCGAGAGCTTCCAGCAACGCCGGGCTGGCTCCGTTCACATCGAACGGCCCAATGGAGCCCCATACCGACAGACAGTCCCGCAGTCCGCCGCGCGGATACAGCTGTCCCTGCTCACCGGCAATGTAGTTGCCGTAAAACAACTCCGGAGTTATTCCACGTACAGACAATAATTCCTCAATCTCTTCCAAGGACGCGCGCCGGGGCCGAAAAGTCGAACCTAGGCCTGAATAAAAGCCGTCCAACGGGCTGGCCGCACCACCTTGCCGCCAGTGCAAAATCCCCTCGGTAATCTCGCGAGCTTTGTTGTCGTCGCCGCTCACCGCTTTGACCACGGCCAGTAGATCCGCGGCGGGCGCGAAGTTCACATTCAGTTTCGCAGTTTCCGGGATCATTTCCACGATCGCATTGCCGCTGGGGAACGTCATCACCATCCGCGGATTGCGCGGATCCCAGAATCGCGGCTTGCCCTGCCCATCCCGAACCGATGGTCCCCAGAACAGCCACTGCACCGCACGCTCCAATGCTCCGGTCGCCAGATAGTGCGCCCGCAGTCCTTCGGAAACCGTCGAGGCATGCTCCGCCTCACTGCGCACCGTGGTCGCCACGGACAACGCAATCGCACCCAGCGCGGCCGAAAGCCACAGCACGATCAGCAATGCGCCGCCCCGCTCCCTATTCGTCCGCATACATTGCCTCCGACTCCCGCGAAATGTGCAGGGGGATCGTGATGGGTCCAATCGGCATGCGCGTGTCAGAGTTCGGCGCGGGCTGCATCTCGATGCGCACCGCGTACGGTAGATACGGGAAGATCCACAAATCCGCCCACGGATCTCGGCTCAAAAGCGTGTCAAAACTCAGATTGCGATAGCGGAAGCGGCACGACGCCAGGCGCTCATAGAGTACTATTGGCTTCGTCGAGGAACTCGGCTGGCGGATCACAGCCGGGGCAGGGTCGCACAACGTAGCTGTGCTGCTGGGGCCGGTGAAGGGTAGTTCGACTACTTCCAAACGGACCGTATTGTCGTCATTCGGGGCCACGCGATAGAACAGAATCCGTGGTGTTCCGCGCGCTCCCTGCGTTGTGGATTCACTGCTCACCAGCAACATGTTGTTGCCGTTGCCCCGGAAAATGTAGGACTGCAGCTGCATGGTGTCGCGATTGCACAAACTGCGCACCGGCATGGCCGCGCCAATCTGACGGCGCACCAGATCTTGGATGCCCATCGCGCGCCGCGCATCCAGCAAGCGTTGCTGCGTGCGTTCCATCGTCAGCAGACCGTTGCGCATCGCCGTGAGCAGTCCGGCCGAAATAGCCGCCACCAGCGTGATCGCGATCATCAGCTCGATCAGCGAGAAACCAGCGTTTCGGCGCTTCATTGCGGCACCACCGGACGCAGTATGTTGCGTCGGAAGCCTTCCAGCGAAAAGCTGCGGCGTGTGGTTCCGTCCATCCACCAGATCTCCAGTTGGATGCGCTCCACCACCCAAGAGCCCAAGCCCGGGTTATCCACGAGGCTCTCGAACGTCCCTAGCTGCGCTTGCCAGCCAGCTTCCACGCCGCCAGCTTGAGCGACTTCAAAGCGTCCCGAAACCGGGCGATCGCGCGGTAGCGTTTCGTCCACCAGTAGCTCGTCCATCTTTGAACGCGCCAGCATTGTCGCCCGATCGTATTGCGTCACGCGAGCCGCATTGCGCGTCGCGCTTGCTAGGCCGCTCATCACGCCTGCGACCGTCAGCCCCATGATCGCCGTGGCCACCAGGACTTCCAGCAACGTGAACCCGCGCTGTCCGCCGCGCTTCATTTCACTTCCTCAACTGCACGCGCCGAGCCTGTCAACGGATCGATGCTGACGACCCGGGTGCGCCCCTTGTCATTCGCGATCCCAATCGCGATTTGTGGCGCAGCCCCCCCTGGATAAATGAGGAAACGCCGGACGGCCTTGGCGTCTGCTCCCGGAATTTCGGGCGCGATGCTTACAATGTGCATGCCTTGGGGAAGATCCACGCGTTTGTTGAAGGCTAGGTCCGCGGTGCGCGCCAGCAGCGCGTTGTCGGCAGGCAGGATCTGCACTTCCACCACAGCCTGTCGCCGTTCCGCTCGATCCAACGCAGTCGAAAGTAACGTCACCACCACATCGGAAGCCGAACGCAAACGCAGTGTGTCCAGGCCAGCGGTCACCGACGGGTAACTCAGCCCTGCGAGCAGGCCGATCAGAGACACCACGATCAGCATCTCCAACAGCGTGATTCCACGTTGCCGCAGCTTACTTGTTGCTCCAGCTGACGATGTCAGCATCGTTTCCTTCCCCGCCAGGCTGCCCATCGGCGCCCAACGAGATCAAGTCCGGCTCCTCGCCATGTTCGCCCGGGAACTTGTATTGGAACGGCCGATTCCAGGAGTCCATTGGAACATCCTTGGCCAAGTACGGCCCCGCCCAATTGGTCACGCCATCCGGTTTCACACGCAATGCCTGCAGGCCCTGCGCGGTGCTGGGAAAGGTTCCAGTGTCCAGCTTGTACAGTGTCAGTGCGTTGGTGAGATTCGAAATCTCCGTACGCACTGCCACCCGGCGAGCATCGTCACCCTTCTTCAAGATGTTCACGCCCACCAGCCCGACGAACAGGGCAATGATCGTCACCACCACCAACATCTCGATCAGCGTGATACCCGCTTGTGCGTTGCGTTTCCGGTTCATTCTCATAGTGCCTCTATATGGCGACATCGTTAATGCTCGTGATCGCCAGCATCAGACTCAAAATCAGTGTGCCCACCATCAAACCCATCACCAGGATGATGAGCGGTTCGAAGATCGTGGTGAAACGACGGATGGCCGTGCGTGTCTCGCCTTCGTAAATATCCGCCATCCGATGAAACATCACATCCAGATGTCCGGTCTCTTCGCCGACCGTTAACAAGTGTCCCGCAAGCGGAGGAAATTCACCAGCGCGCGTGATCGGTCCCGCGATGCCTTCGCCGCGTTTCACGCCTTGCGCTACCTTTTCGAGCGTCGCCGCGATGCGCCGGTTATTCAAGATGCCGCGCGCGATGCCGATCGATTGCACCAGCGGCACGCTGGAACTCACCAACGTTCCCATCGCACGTGCAAACCGCGCGGTTTCGGCCTTGCGCAAGGCGTCGCCCAGCAACGGAATCTTCAAGCGGAAGCCATCCCACCAATCCCGACCGGCTTCTGTGCGGATGTAAGTTTGAAACCCGATGGCCCCAGCGACAACCGCGCCGAGTGCGAAAAGGCCGTAGGCCTGCAGTAACTCGCTCGCCTTCAGCATCAGCAGCGTCGGCGTCGGGATGGTCATGCGCGGATCGGAAAAAATCTGCGCAAAGCGCGGCACCACGAAATTCAGCAGCACCACGATGGAGCCTAGGCCAACCAAACTCAACAGCGCCGGGTAAATCATTGACCCGATAATGAACCCGCGCAGTTCATCGCGCGTGCGTTCGAATTCGGCCAAGCGTTCAAAGATCTGCGCCAGTGAGCCCGAGGCTTCCCCCGCGCGCACCATGTTCGTGTAGAGATCGGGGAAATGCGCCGGATGCACGGCCAAGCTATCGGCCAGCGTCTTGCCGCCTTTGATCAGCCGCGTGACGTCCAGGATGATCGAACGGAATTCGGCGCGCGTGGTGAGTTCCCCAGCGATGCTCAACGCGCGATCCAGAGGGATGCCTGCGTTCAGCAGCGTCGACATTTCCTGCGTGAAGAACAGAACGTCCTTGCGCTTGCCTCCGCCGAAGCTGGGCAGCTTCACGTTCAGGCCTGTCGCGCCTTTTTCCAGGCCGATGTAGACCGGAATCAGGCCCTGCCGGCGTAACTCCTGCGCCACGATCTTGTCGGATTCCGCCGTGAGCGTGCCGCTGCGGGGTTTCCCGTCAGATGCCACGGCGCGGAAGAAGAAGGTGGTCGCCATTAAAACTCTTGCGTAACGCGAATCACTTCGTCTGGAGTGGTGACGCCCGTGGCCACTTTCATCCAGCCATCTTCGCGCAGGTTGCGCATACCGTGGCGGCGCGCAATCGCCGTCAGCTTGCTCGCGTCCTCATTGCGCATGATCGCCGAACGCAACTCTTCGTTCAGTTCCATCAACTCGAAGATGCCCACGCGGCCGCGATAGCCGCTGTTGAAGCACAACTCGCAACCCGAGCCGCGGAACGCCGGTACCTTCTCGCCCGTCGGCGTGGTCGCCGTGCCCACTTCCTTGCGGCAGTTCGGGCAGATCACGCGCACCAGACGTTGCGCCAGGACCGCGACCAGCGAAGAGTTGATCAAGTAATTCTCAATGCCCATGTCCGTCAGGCGGGTGATGGCGCTGGGAGCATCGTTGGTGTGCAGCGTCGAATACACGAAGTGGCCGGTAAGCGCGGCCCGAATCGCGACGTCCGCCGTGTCGCGATCACGAATTTCGCCGACCATGATCACGTCCGGATCCTGACGCACGATGTGTCGCAAGCCGGCGGAAAACGTCAGGCCGATCTGTGAGTTCACATGGATCTGGTTGATGCCGTCCATCTGATACTCCACGGGATCCTCGATGGTAATGATCTTCTTGTCGGTCTGATTGATGCGCTTCAGCGCCGAATAGAGCGTGGTGGATTTGCCGCTGCCCGTAGGTCCGGTCACCATGAAGATGCCGTGCGGCAGGGACGTGTAGTACGTCATGCGCTGCAGCATGAATTCATCGAAGCCCAGCTTTTCCAGATCGTAGAAATCGCCCGCCGAACGATCCAGTAAACGCATGACGACGCTCTCGCCATAGAGCGTTGGCAATGTGGACACGCGAAGATCCACTTCGCGGCCCAGTGTCTTCACTTTGATGCGGCCATCCTGCGGTAGGCGCCGCTCGGCGATGTTCAACTTCGCCATTAGCTTCACGCGAGAGATGATGGCAGCCTTCAGTTCACGCGGCGGCTCGTCCTGGCTGGCCAACACGCCGTCGATACGGAAGCGGACGCGGAACTCTTTTTCGAACGGCTCAATGTGAATGTCACTGGCGCGCTGCTCCACCGCTTGCGCGATCATTGCGTTCACCAGACGAATCACGGGAGCTTCGCTCGCCATGTCGCGCAAGTGCTCCAGATCTTCAGAGTCGCCTTGCGGCAGGATTGCTTCGGTCTCGTTCTTGGCGGCCTGACCGTAGTAACGATCGATGGCATCCAGAATTTCCTGCTCGTGCGCGATGCCCGGGACAACCGTGAGCCCTGTCGAGGCGGTCACCGTCGAACGCGTCTCAAAGTCCAGCGGATCCGCCATCGCCAGCGTTACCGCGTTGCCCTGCACAGCGACCGGCAGGCAGCGGAATTGACGCAGGAACTTCGGCGTCAGCGCTTCCAATTCTGGCGACTGCGCGGGCTGTCCTTCGATGACCAGGACGGGAACATCCAGCTGATGCGCCAGTGCCGCGAGCACGTCTCGCGCGGAGACGAAGCCCAGATCCACGAGAATCTTGCCGAGCTTGTCGCCCGGCCGCTCCTTCTGCAGTTCCAGCGCGCGCGACAGGTCCTCCTGCGTCAGCAGGCGGCGTTCGAGAAGAATCTCGCCTAAACGCATCGGAGTCTAGTAAGACTCCGTGATCTTGATGGCCTGATCCAGCGTCGCCGGGTTGGCGCGCGCGGCCAGCAACTGTTGGCGCGTGCTCTGCGCGGTCACCTGCAGCGGAACTCCGGTGGCGTTTTCCCAGCTGTAGCGCGGCAGGATCAGCGCGATCACCACTTGATCGGTGGCCGGCACAGGATCGAGAGAGGCGGCCATATCCACCAGCGCCTTCTTCATCGCGTCCTTCAACTGCGGGATGCGGTCCGTTTTCTTCTTGTGCAGAGCGACCTTCTCAGGTTCGGTCAATGTCGGGTTCATCAGCGATACGTTCGCCGTCGCCACGTTCATCTCCGCGGAGAACACCACGCCGAAACCAGGAAGATATACGCCCCGCGTGGTCCCAACCAGAGCCATGGGATTGTCGTTCCACAACCGCGCGATGCGGTCATCGAGGTTCTTTTCCACGCTGGTCATCAGGGCTCGGCTCACGCGAGGCGCATCCGCCGCAGAAATGGCAAGCGCGGCGGCAATAAAAATCGAAATCAGGGGGAGGAGCTTCTTAGTCATGTTATTCACGCACCAGATTCACAGCAGCCATGTACGCTTGCGCGAACTGGCGGTCTTTTTGTTCAAACAACACCATGCGGTCCTGCATCTGCTTGTCGACCGCTTTATCGATGCGAGCCTGAATCGCAGCTTCATCGGGCCCCTTGTTGGCGTAGGCGTGGAACACAATCGCCGCCGCCAGCACGCAGGCTGAAGCAAACGTTGGAGTGAACAGCCGCTGCCACCACTTTGGCTCAAACACGGGATCGGAAACGAACGCGATGCGGCGCGGAACTTCTTCCTCGCGCAGCGTTGCCAGCGTGCTCAACGTGATCTGCAAGCCCGCCAGCTCTTCGCGGCACTCCTGGCAACTCGCGGCATGTGCGCTGGCGGAACGTTTCTCGCTCTCGCTCATCTCGCCCAGCACGTACGCTTTCCAGTCGATGTTCTGTGAACAGTTCATGGTCAATCCCTCACTGCGTTTGGGGCTAAACTCACCTTCAGTAAATCCAGCGCCGTATACAACCGCGACTTCACCGTAGAGACGGGGCACTCTAAAATCTCCGCCATCTCGTCAAACTTGAACCCCTGGTAGACCTTCAGAACCACGGCTTCCCGCTGATCCGCGGTCAACTGCAACAGGGCCGCTTCCACCGCTACCGACAATTCCATCGGTAGCAGTCCTGCCCCGATCCGAGCCGTCTCCGGTGGCAACTCCCCTTCCGGTTTCTGCTTCCGAAGCAGCGAATACGCCTCGTTGTGTGCGATCCGGAACAGCCAACCCGCGAATTTCGCCGGGTCGTCCAGCTTCGACAAACTCTGGAACGCCTTCAGGAAGACGTCCTGACTCACATCCAGAGCATCTTCCCGGTTCCGCACCAGCCGCAGCAGGTAGTTGAAGACACGCTTCTCCCACCGGGACACGAGGAGGTTGTACGCCTCCACATCTCCCTTCCGCGCCTTCGCGATCAGGTCGCGATCTTCTACTTCTCGGAAGATCACCGGTTTGTGGCTCCGTATAGAAAGACGCAGCGGCCTCGCAAAAAGTCTGAGGGCATGTGCTGACTATATCGCGACCCCAAAAAGAAAAGCGGCGAGGCCGAAGCCCCGCCGCCTTGCGAACTTGAATTTGAAGCGAGATTATTCCCAAATCACCTGTTGGCGAGCCGTGTTCATCTTGCCGCAAATCGCCAAACCGACAGCGAGCACACCATGCAGGAATAGGTCCGCCCGCGTCAGGCGCAGCACGTCGAATAGCGTGGAGGTCTGCGTAGCGTCCACCGCCAAGTACCCGAGCAGCACCAGCAACGCGTTGAAGAACGCAACCATATAGAGCCCAAACGCCGCCGAACTTTCGCCCATGCCCGATACCAACAGCAGAATCACGCCCGACGCGATATGCACGAAGGGCATGTTCGGGTACTTCACCATCAGGCCGCCGGGGCCAAACAGGCCGAGCGGGAAGAAGGACAGGAGTCCGATCGTCAGCAGCAATCCGCCCATTACCAGGGCCAAGGCTTTCGCAACTTTTTGCATAGGGTTCTGTCCTCTCCGAATCTATCGACTGACGGAGTCCTCCGCCGTTAAGACGTAGTTCGGCGGGAGAGTACTAAGGCTTTAGCGTTTTCGCGAGCTAAAGATGCAGGCGGCTGACGGTGATCGCTCCGGCGAAGCAGTGAGCGACGTCGCGGCCAGGCGTGCGGGGGCGTTCGGGGTAGGAGCCGGCGTAGTGGATTTGGCCGTCCTGGAGGCGATAGCGGACATCCAGGGGCTGGTTATCCGGATCACATTCGACGATTTCGGCGGTCAGGCCCGGTTCCAGATGCGGCAGGTTCACGTTCCAGTAGGACTTCTCTGGAGCTTCTAACTTCATGATATTACGCAGGATCGGTAGCGCGAGCTCGCGCGAGCGATCCCAGTCCAGCGCCAGATTCCGGCGAATATATTGCGAGATCGCGATGGCCGGTTTCCCCAGCAGCGCCGCCTCGCGAGCCGCAGCCACCGTGCCGGAGGTCCACAGATCCGCCCCCAAGTTCCCGCCCCGGTTGATCCCGGAGAGCACCCAATCAATGTCGGGGAAGGCGTGGGTGAGCGCCACCCGCACGCAATCCGCCGGCGTGCCCGAAAGCGAAAGCTGATTCGGCCCCGTCTCGACCAACTCCAGCGCAGCGTCCGTAGTCACCCGATGCCCCGCGTAAGAATGAGGATCCCGCGGTGCTAGCACGCAGACTTCGCCCAACTCGGCCGCCAGCTGTTTCAGCGCGGCGAGCCCCGGCGCGTCCCAGCCGTCGTCGTTGGTCAGGAGGATCTTCGGCATCTTGTTCCAGTGTAAAGGGGAACTGGAAAATGGGTTCGTTTGGCGAAAAAAGCGGCGGCCCCGAAGGCCCGCCGCTCATTCTGACTCCTGACTTCTGTCTTCTGACTACCTGCTTAGTAACGGTAGTGATCCGGCTTGTACGGACCATCCACCGACACGCCTAGGTATTCGGCCTGCTTGGGCGAAAGGCGGGTGAGTTTCACGCCAATCTTTTCCAGGTGCAAGCGGGCGACTTCTTCGTCCAGCGCCTTGGGCAGCGTGTAGACGCCGACCTTGTAGATGTCCTTGTTCTTCCACAGGTCGAGCTGCGCCAGCGTCTGGTTGCTGAAGCTGTTCGACATGACGAAGCTCGGGTGGCCCGTGGCGCAACCGAGGTTGACCAGGCGGCCTTCCGCGAGCATGAAGATGCTGTTGCCGGTGGGGAACGTGTACATGTCCACCTGCGGCTTGATGTTGGTGCGCTTCACGCCCGGGGCGGTGTTCAGGGCATCGATCTGGATCTCATTATCGAAGTGGCCGATGTTGCAGACGATGGCCTGGTCCTTCATCTTCGACATGTGGTCCAGCGTGATGATGTCGACGTTGCCGGTGGTGGTGACGTAGATGTCGCCACGGCCCAGCGTATCTTCAACGGTGGTCACTTCGTAACCTTCCATCGCGGCCTGCAGGGCGTTGATCGGATCGATTTCGGTGATGATGACGCGAGCGCCCAGGCCGCGCAAGGACTGCGCCGAACCCTTGCCGACATCGCCATAACCGCACACGACCGCGACTTTGCCCGCGACCATCACGTCGGTGGCGCGCTTGATGCCGTCACCCAGCGATTCGCGGCAACCGTAGAGGTTGTCGAACTTCGACTTGGTCACCGAGTCATTGACGTTGATAGCCGGCACCAACAGCTTGCCTTCCTTCTGCATCACGTAGAGGCGGTGAACGCCGGTGGTGGTTTCTTCGGAAACACCCTTCCAATCCTTCACCACGCCGGTCCAGCGCTTGGGAGTTTCGCCGTTGATCTTCTTCAGTAGGTCCTTGATGACCTGTTCTTCGTGGTTGCCGGAGGCTGTGTTCACCCAGCCGTCGCCGTTTTCGAGATCAAAGCCTTTGTGGATCAGCAGCGTGACGTCGCCGCCGTCATCGACCACCAGTTGCGGACCCAGGCCGCCGGGGAAATTCAGCGCCTGATCGGTGCACCACCAATACTCTTCGAGCGTCTCACCCTTCCAGGCGAACACCGGGACGCCCGCAGCCGCGATGGCCGCCGCAGCGTGGTCTTGGGTGGAGAAAATGTTGCAGCTGGCCCAGCGCACATCCGCGCCGAGCTCGACCAGGGTCTCGATGAGAACCGCGGTCTGAATCGTCATGTGAAGGCTGCCCGTCGTGCGGACGCCCTTCAGCGGCTTGTCTTTGGCGTACTTACGCCGAATCGACATCAAGCCGGGCATTTCGCTTTCGGCGATGCTGATTTCCTTGCGGCCCCATTCGGCCAGCGACATGTCTGCGACTTTGTACTTCAGATCTGTGGGAGTAGCTAGGGAGCTCATCTACAACCTCGTGGAAAAGATTTGTATCGCGAAATCTCGATACGTAGATATAATACCATGCAGAAGCATGGCGTCAATCCTCAAAGCTCTGAAGCTCCTGGCCGAACCCAGCCGCGTTCGCATCCTGTTGTTGCTGGAACGCGAAGACCTGTCGGTGGCCGAACTGCAAGAGATCCTGGCGATGGGTCAAAGCACCATATCGACGTATCTGGCGCAATTGCGACAGGCCGATTTGGTGGAAGATCGTCGCACGGGCAAGAACAGTATCTACAGCCTGAAGGCCGGGGCCTCGAAAGAGATGCTCGCGATGCTGCGCGGGTCTCTGGACGAGCTTCCGGAGGCCGCCGATGATGCCGCTGCGCTCGAACTGGTGCTGGCACGCAGGCAGGACAAGATGCGCGCGTACTTCGACGAACTGGCGGGCAAGTTCGGCAAACAGTATGTCCCGGGGCGCAGTTGGCAGGGGCTGGCCGAAACCTTGTTGATGCTGATGCCGCCGCTGGTGATTGCCGATCTGGGTGCGGGCGAAGGTACGGTGTCGCAGCTGTTCGCGCGGCGGGCCAAGCGCGTGATTGCCGTGGATAACTCCGAGAAGATGGTGGAGTTCGGCTCAGAACTGGCCCGCAACCACGGCGTGAAGAATCTGGAATACCGCCTGGGAGACCTGGAATCACTGCCGATCGCGAAGGGTGAGGTGGATGTGGCGCTGTTCAGCCAAAGCCTGCATCATTCGCAGCATCCGGAGCGCGCCATGGCGGAGGCGCATCGCATCTTGAAGCCCAACGGGCGGGTGTTGGTGTTGGATTTGATGAAGCACCACTTCGAAGAAGCTCGCACGATGTACGCGGATCTGCGGCTGGGGTTCACCAAAGTCGAGCTGCAGCGGCTTCTGACCGGTGCGGGGTTCTCGAATATTCAACTGGCGGTGGTGCATCGCGAGACCGAAGCTCCACATTTCGAGACGGTGCTGGCCACAGGGGATAAATGAGGTTTGCGATTCTGCTGGCGCTCACGCCGGGGTTGTTTGCGCAATCGTTGCGGTGTGTGTCGACGCTGTATTGCGAGATTCGCGAAAACACGATTGCCTCGACGGGCGACCTGGCGATGGAAGGACTGCGTAACGGTCGCGTCCAAGTGACCGGAGCTGAGCGCGGTGATGTGCGCGTTCGGTTGCGTGTTGACATTGAAGCGAACGCGCAGGTGGACACCAAGCAGATGTTCAGCCGCATCCGCACGGAAGTAACGGCGGGGCGCGTGGTGGTCCAGGGGCCGGACGGCGGACCCGGATGGACCGTGAGCGCGGAAGTCGTCGTGCCGCGCGCCACGAATTTGCGCTTGGCCACCAACAACGGCGCGATCACGATTGCGGACCTGGCAGGCAACGTGAACACGAGTTCGCACAACGCCAAGATTCTTGTCGACCGCATCCAGGGCAACCTGAGGGCTGTGTCCAACAACTCTGAAATTCGCGTCACTCAGGTCACCGGTGATGCGGATTTCGAGACCAACAACGGCGCTATGCTGTTTTCCGGAATCGGCGGGAGTGTTCGCGGCAAGACCAACAACGGCCACATCGAACTGGGGCTGACCGGGCAGGGAACAGCCGGCCGCGCAGTGGATCTAGAAACGCACAACGCGGCGGTGACGATCACGATGCCCCGGGATTTCTCGGCGGAGGTGTTGTTTGAATCGCACCACGGGCAGTTGAAGTCGGACTTCCCGGCTCCACCGCGCGACAAGAAGGCGAACGATGACGTGCGTGCGTTTCGTATCGGCTCAGGTGCGGCGAAGATTCATGTGCGCACCAACAATGGCAGCGTGAAGCTGCGGGCGAACTGAGGTACATTCGGAGCGTGCTTCGGACCTTGCTGCTGCTGGCGTTCGCCTGTGCCGCCTCGGCGCAAGTCACCGTTACGCCAGACCTGAGCTCGAATCCGGTTCCGGCGAATCTGTTGCGCTTCTACCTGCACTTTCCCCAGCCGATGGCCCGCGGTCTGGTGCTGCAGAACCTCCATTTGTATCGCGAAGGCGCCGAGGTCTCGCTGCCGTTCCTGGATCTGGAACTGTGGGACCGCGAACAGAAGCGGCTGACGGTGCTGGTTGATCCGGGGCGCATCAAGCGTGGCGTCGCTCCGCAGCAGGAGGCTGGGGAAGTGCTGGAGGTCGGCCACGCCTACGCGCTGGTGCTCGAATCGAATACTCCGGATGCGGACGGTCGACCGCTGAACGCCGAGTTTCGTCGGGAGTTTCGCGTCGGCCTCGCCCTGCGCCAGGGCATCGATCCGAATCAATGGCGGCTGGACGCCTCGGCCGCGTTAGTTCGAGTGGACTTCGATCGCACGATGGATGTGGCGATCGTGGAACGCGGCCTGGACGTCTATGATAGTTCGGGCCAGTGGGTCGATGGAGAGGCCCATGTGGAAGATGCGCGATGGGTGTTCACGCCGGCGAAGCCGCTACCGCCGGGGCGCTACGAACTGCGCATCGATCCTACGTTAGAGGACATCGCGGGGAACCGCCTGGGCCGCCCGTTCGATGTGGATGTCGCGATGCGCCCCGCCTCGGGCGTGACCACCACGTTGCGCTTCGAGATCCCCGCGCAACCGCGCCCGTGACGCGGTAGTCTGTCTAAAGGTCAAAACTCTATGCAAGATGTCGTGCAGTCGAAACGCAACACCGGACGCTTGAGACAGGCCGCGATGCGGCAGAATTTCCCCACAGGGATGCCGTTCGAAGACATGGTGAAGCAGGCGGCTTCACTG
>CANIIC010000059.1 GCA_947467395.1 Bryobacterales bacterium | reverse complement strand
TAAGCTGTACGGCAACTACGGCTACATCAACTTCCTGGCCGATCCGACCCCGGAAGTCATCCCGAACACCGATCAGGTCAACCTGACGCTGAACTTCGATGAAGGCAGCCAGTTCTTCGTGCGCCGCATCGATTTCTCGGGCAACACCACCACGCGCGACAAGGTCATCCGTCGCGAACTGCTGGTCGACGAAGGCAACTTCTATAGCGAGAACCTGTGGGAACTCAGCCTGCTGCGCTTGAACCAGCTGGGTTACTTCGAAACGCTGAAGAAGGAAGAATCGGTCGACATGAAGACCGACAACCGCACCAACACCGTCGACCTGACCCTGCGCGTCAAAGAACGCGGCAAGAACACGGTGCAGATGAGCGGCGGTGTGTCCGGCATCTCCGGCAGCTTCCTCGGCTTCTCGTATTCGACCAATAACTTCCTCGGCCTGGGCGAAACCCTGGGCGTCGACACCAGCGTGGGTACGCGCTACAAGTCGGTCAACTTCAGCTTCACCGAACCCTACTTCCTGGGCCGCCCGATTCAAATGGGCGCATCCGTGTTCCTGAGCCGGTTCTCTTACAACCAGGGCCGCGAAGCCTCGGTGCTGGCCGGCGCGAACCTGATTCCGCTGTACAACTCGCTCGGCGCGCAGAACCTGCTGAACTACAACACGAACTCCAAGGGCTTCACGGTTTATACCAGCTATCAGTTGCGCCGCAGCTTCGCGCGCGTCGGCCTCAGCTACGGCTTCAGCGTGCAGAACGTGCAGACACTGACAGCCTCCGCCACGCAGTATTACAACTACCTGAACTTCCAGAACATCAACGGCCCGAACCAGCTGGATGGCATCACGACGTCGTACATTTCGCCGTCCTACAGCTACAACTCGACCGACAATCCGATGATTCCGACGCGCGGCACCCGCGCTTCGGCGACGCTGCAGATATCCGGCGGACCGCTGGGCGGCAGCGTGAACCAGATTCAACCGCAGATCGACGTGGCCCACTTCCGCAAGGGCCTCAAGCCCAAGCACGTGATCGGCATGCACATCCTGGCACGCTACGTCACCGGCTACGGCGGCAAAGTGGCGCCCCCGTTCAACCGCTTCTTTATGGGCGGCGAAAACGACGTCCGCGGCTTCCAGCTCTACACCGTCAGCCCGATCGCCTTCATCCCGATCAACGCTCCGGTGGCTCAGTTGAACAACGACGGCACGGTTCGCCAGCAGCGCTGCGCGCTTCAGTCCACCACTTGCCGGCCCAACTCCGACAACAAGTGCTGCTTTGAATCCGTCACGCAGAACATCCCGGCCTATCAGATGGTGTTCCCCGGCGGCGACACGAACGTGGTCGCCAACTTCGAATACCGCATCCCGATCTTTGGCCCCGTCACCCTGGCCGCCTTCTTCGACGCCGGCATGAACCGCCTGTCGAACACCAGCCAGTTGAAGCTGAACCCAAGTCGCATCACCGAACTAAACGGCGTCTTCCCCGAAGCCGCGTTCCAGGATCGCGCGGTGGTGGCAAAGAATACCCAGATCATCCGCACCTCCACGGGACTCGAACTTCAGGTCCTGATGCCAGTCTTCAATCAACCCTTCCGCATCTACTGGGCCTACAACCCCACCCGCGTGCAGGATTTTGTGCAGCCGCCGATCGTCGCCGATCGCAGCTACTTCCCGAACTACCCGTCGTTTGTGAACTCGATTGCCACCTTCGGCCAGCCGATTCCCTACTTCGAACGTAAATCTGTGTTCCGTTTCACCATAGGCCGCACCTTCTAGTGCAGCCGCAAGCCCATGCTAGGATGGTTTAAAACCATGAGGAGTTTCGCCGTGAAGAAAACATTGACCGCCCTGACCGTGGGTCTGGGCCTCGCCAGCGGGATTCTGGTAGCCCAGGCGCCCACCAAGATCGCTACCATTAACCTGCAAGCCGCCGTGCCGAACACCGCCGAAGCCAAGGCCGCGACGGCCAAGCTGCAGCGCGAATTCGTCGAGCCCCGCACCAAGGGCCTGGAAGCCAAGCAAGCCGAGATCAAGGACCTGCAAGACAAGCTGCAGCGCGCCGGCAACACGCTCTCCCAGACCGCCAAGGATGACCAGCAGCTGGCCATCAACCGCAAGACCAAGGACTTCAACCGTGAAGTGGAAGATTACCAGGCCGACAGCGACGACAAGCAGCGCGAACTGCTGGCCGACTTCAGCGGCAAAATGCAGGCCGTCATCGCCCAGTATGTGAAGGACAACGGCTACGCCATCGTGTTCGATACCGGCAGCCGCGATAGCTCGGGTCTGGTGTGGGCGGCGGAAGCCATCGACATCACCCAGGCCGTGATCGACGCCTATGACAAGGCTCACCCGGCGACGGGCGGCGCTGCTGGTCCGGCTCCGGCCGCGGTGAAACCGGCTGCCACTCCGGTGAAGCCTGCTGCGACGCCTGCCAAGCCGGCCGCCGGCAAGCAGTAGTCAGAACTCAGCTCCACACAAAGGGCGGGCCTTCGGGTCCGCCCTTTTTCGTTGCCCAGAGGTTCCTCATGACGACCGATCCCCAAGCTCTCCTCCAGAAACTCTTCGACTCGCCCTTCAAGTTCGCCATCGCCAGCAAGCTGCGCGATCTCGGCCCGGACGTCTGCCCACATCTGGAGGCAGCCCTCGCCGAAGGAACGCAGGATGCGGCGGCCCTTCGCCAATGCGCCGCGATCCTGCTGCATTTCGGCAATCACGGCGGAGTCCCCTACTTATTGCAGGACCTCACCGCCGGGGGCGACGCGCCGTTTTCCGCGCTGCGACTGGCCGACGCAGGGATTACGGAAGCCCTGGACCCGATCGCCCAGTTGCTCGCAGGCGACATGATGCGTGCCCTGCCCTACGAAGCGTTCGTTCTGGTGGACGCCCACCAGAAGTTCGCACCGATCCCGGAAGAGTTGAAGCAGCACCTGCTCGCGCAGGTACCAGACAAACTGCGAGCCGACCTGAAGCAAGCTCTAGACAAGTAAAAAGGGCGAGCCCGAAGGCCCGCCCTTTCCAACTTCTGAAGAAAACTTCGGACTAACCGATGTCTTCGCTCCAGCTTTCGAGCACCTGCTTCACGCGCAGCGTGAACTGGTCGCCCATCGCGCCGTCGATCAGGCGATGGTCGAAGGTCAGAGCCAGGTACGCCATGCTGCGGATCGCGATGGCATCGTCGATGACCACCGGTTCCTTCACCACGGCGCCGACGCCCAGGATCGCGACCTGAGGCTGGTTGATCACCGGGGTCGCGAACAGGCTGCCGAAGCTGCCGAAGTTCGTGATGGTGAACGTACCGCCCTGGATCTCTTCCGGACGCAACTGACGCGAGCGAGCGCGAGCCGCCAGGTCCACGATGGAACGCTGCAGGCCGACAATGTTCTTCTCGTCCGCGTTCTTGATGACCGGAACGATCAAGCCGTTGCCGCCATCCAGTGCGACCGCGATGCCCACGTTGATATCGCGATGATAGACCACGTTGGTGCCGTCGATGGACGCGTTCACCACCGGGAAGTCACGCAGCGCAACCGTGCAAGCGCGGGCAATGAAGGGCAGGAAGGTCAGACCGAAGCCGTACTTTTCCTGGAACTTGGCCTTCATCTTGTTGCGGATCTTCACGATGTTCGTCATGTCCACCTTGTGAACAGTGGTGACGTGCGCGCTGGTCCGCTTGGAGAAGACCATGTGCTCGGCAATTTTCTGCCGCATCATGCTCATCGGCTCGACCTTGTGCGCGGCAGCCGCACCAGCAACCTGCATCGCCGCCGGAGCGGGAGCAGCCGCCGGAGCCGGCGGGGGCGGCGGAGGAGGAGCAACGGGCTGGGCGACAACCACCGGAGCCGGAGCAGGCGGCGGGGGCGGCGGAGCAGCCACGGGAGCCGGGGGAACATACGCCGGAGCCGGAGCCGCTGCGGGAGCAGATGCGCCGCCCGCCATGTAGGCTTCCAAATCCTGCTTCGTGATGCGGCCACCGGCACCGGTGCCACGCACGTTGTTCAGATCGATATTGTTCTCGCGCGCCATCTTGCGCACCAGCGGAGACAGCGGACCCGCTTCTTCGCCACCGCCAACGATCGCAGCCGCAGCCGGAGTAACGACCACAGGCGACGGAGCAGGCGCAGCCACGGGAGCGGGCGCAGCAACCGGAGCCGGAGCCGCCTCGACAGCCGCCGGAGCGGGAGCCGCCGCAGCCGCACCGTCGCTAATGCGACCCACGACACTGTTGATGCCTACGGTCTGGCCTTCGGCCACCAGCACTTCGGCCAGCGTACCTGCGGCCGGCGAAGGAATCTCGGTATCGACCTTGTCCGTCGAAATTTCAAAGAGCGGTTCATCGCGTTCCACGCGATCGCCCGGCTTCTTGAGCCATTTCGTCAGCGTACCTTCTACAATGCTCTCGCCCATTTGGGGCATTACGACGTCGATCATTCGTTCTCCTGTCGAGCACATACGGGCGGTGGCCCGCAGCTCTTACTCCGTTATCAGATTCCGTCCAAACTCTCGCGCGAAGGCCGCAGCCAGCGCCGCCATGAACTGCGTCCGGTCCGCGTCACACCCCAACGCCCGCAACGAAGTGACCGGCTTGGTCAGTCCGCACGGTACGATGTACCGGAAATACTCCAAATCCGTATCGACATTCAGCGCGAACCCGTGTGAGGTCACCCACCGGCTGATGTGCACGCCGATCGCGGCCACCTTGGCTCCGTCCACCCAAACTCCGGTGGCGCCCGCGAGCCGCCCGCCCTGAATCCCGAACTGCGCCAGCGCCGCGATCAACACTTCTTCAATCGCCCGCACATACGCCACCACATCCCGTTTCCAGTCGCGCAGGTCAAAGATCGGATACCCGACCACCTGCCCGGGTCCGTGGTAGGTAACATCCCCGCCCCGGTCCGTGTGGTGAAAATCGATGCCCGTCCGAGCCAATAACTCCGGCCCGGCCAGCAAAT
Organism: Bryobacterales bacterium; assembly: GCA_947467395.1. Taxonomy (GTDB): domain Bacteria; phylum Acidobacteriota; class Terriglobia; order Bryobacterales; family Bryobacteraceae; genus Palsa-187. The sequence goes on along the minus strand of CANIIC010000059.1, from coordinate 15,713 downwards.
TCTCTCCCTTGCCATTGCGGCCCATGGTCACCACATGCGGGTGCTCCACGAACAGCAACTGATCGGCGATCTCGCCGCGTTTGCGTTGCCCCACCAACTCCTGTTGCAACTGAAACGCCTGGGCATAGGGCATGCGCCCCAAGTCCCGAACTACAATGACGCCGGGTTCTGCACCCGTTACACTCACCGCAGCCGCAGGATCGCCGCTCACAGAAACTACGCGTTAATCGCCATGCCGTAGACGGCCTGGAAGGCTTCGCCCACTGCTTCGTAAATCGTCGGATGCGCGTGGATCGTATTCATCAACGTTTCCACCGTGGCTTCCGCTTCCATCGCCAGCACCGCTTCGCCGATCAACTCGTACGCCTGCGGTCCGATGATATGGACGCCCAAGATTTCGCCGTACTGCTCATCAGCGACAACCTTCACAAATCCGTCGTGCATGCCCAGGATGGTGGCCTTGCTGTTCGCCGCGAACGGGAACTTGCCTACGCGCACCGCGCGGCCGGTCGCCCGAGCCTGCGCTTCCGTCATGCCCACGCTGCCGATGCCCGGCTCCGTGTACGTCGCGCCCGGGATACGATCCTTGCGGATCGGCGTCACGGTCTGGCCCGCAATGTGGCCGATCGCGATCATGCCTTCGGCCGTCGCCACGTGCGCCAACTGCGGCGTTCCGGCAACCACGTCGCCGATGGCGTAGACGCCCGGCATCGCGGTCTGCTGGAATCCGTTCACCTTGATGAACCCACGATCGGTTTCGATCGGCGTACCTTCCAGACCGATATTTTCGGTATTCGGACGACGGCCCACTGCGACTAGGAGCGCGTCGGCTTCCATCGTTTCCGCTTGTCCGCTGGCCAGCGTCGCGGTGAACTTCACACCGTTCGCCGTGCGTTCGATGTTTTCCACCTTCGCGCTGGTTTCCACCCGAATGCCCTGCTTCTTGAACACGCGGCCCAGTTCCTTCGAAACTTCTTCGTCTTCGACGGGCACAATGCGCGGCAACATTTCGAAAATCGTGACCTTGCTGCCGAAGCGCGCAAAACAGGAGGCGAATTCCGAACCCACGGCGCCCGAACCAATGACGGCCAGCGTCTTCGGAACTTCGGTCAGATTCAGGATTTCGATGTTGGTCAGGATGCGCTGTGCATCGGGCTGCAAGCCCGGCAACATGCGCGCTTCCGAACCCGTCGCGATGACGATATTCTTGGTCTCCAGGATCTTGCTCGCGCCATCGGCGTGAACTTCCACCTGGCCCGGACCAGCAATGCGGCCATAGCCCTTGATCCAGTCGACCTTGTTCTTCTTCATCAGGAACTCGATGCCCTTGGCGTGCTTCGAGACGATGCCGTTCTTGCGGTCGACCACCTTCGGGTAATGCAGCTGCGGATTATCGCAGGAGATCCCTTCCGATTCCGAGTGCAGGAACTTTTCCCAGACCTCGGCGGTGTGCAACAGCGCCTTGGTCGGAACGCAACCCACATGCAAGCAGGTGCCGCCCAGTTTGGGATCTTTCTCAATCAACGCGGTCTTGAGGCCATATTGGCCGGCGCGTACTGCCGCCGAGTATCCACCGGGACCGCTCCCGATGATGATTACGTCGTATGACATGGGTTGAACTTTTAGTTTAGCAGTAGCCGAACGGCTCGCGAACCTAACCCTTTGGCAGGATTACCGTCTGCTCCTGTACGAAAACCAGCCCCACGTCGGGCGCTCTTTTTTCGGGAACCTTATGGCCTCCGAATTCGAATCAGTATCGAGCGTCCAACTGATGACCGGGGCTTTCGACATCGCCGATACCGAGCTGCTGGCCCAAGCCCTGCGGGGCGAAGAGGAGCCGTTTACCCTGCTCTATCGCCGTCGCCAGGGCGGCGTCTTCCGCTTCGCCTTCCAAATGAGCGGCAGCGTCGCCTTGGCAGAAGACCTCACACCCCAGTTCCGCGTCTATCCCATGAGTTCCCTACATATAGCAGTGACCGGAGAGGTGGGGTTCGGCTGGCGCTTTTGAACGCTGGGCAGTTGGCTGGATGCGAGGGCTGCTAGACCCCACCGCGGAGTGTTGCGTACGCAATGATCCCCACGGCGGCCCACGCCACCGCTCCGATCACGACGATCCGGACCCATAATCTAGATCCTTTTTGCTCTTTGATGGATTTGACGTCGGAGAAGGCGATCTTCTGGTTCGATACCGTTCGATCAATGCGAACTTCAAACTCCTGGTCCCCTACCGCGACCAGCCTTCCCTCAATCTTCCGGCTGCCCTTTTTCTGAAGACGTACTTCAACCTCAGCGTTTGCAGGCATGGTGTTGAGCTGTTGTTTGAGACGAACCGCATCGTCGACAGGCACCTGACCGAAGACAGGGCTCGACGTGAAGAGGCACACAAACGCCAGTGCGATTGCAATGAATTGGCGCATCACGTTCCTTTCACCGAGCCGGGGACTGACAATTGCCCCGCGCTCCTTGGAGTCCCAAGTAGTATCCTCCCGGTCCGTAGGAGGGTCAAGGAGAACCGCAAGATCTAAAGTCCGAGGCAACCGCATCGGGGCGTGCCGCATCATAATGGAAGCGTGCGCACCCGGATTCTGAGTCTGCTGAGCTTGGCCTTGCTGGCCGCGCCTTTTGCCCTCCCCCAGGACAAAGCGGCTTTCCCACTCGAATCCATCAAGATCCGCGGCAACGATCAGATCCCCACCGAACGCATCCTCGCCGCGACTGGACTCAAGATCGGCGCGCCCATCACCCGTCCCGAATTCAACGAGGCCCGCGATCGACTGCTCGCCACCGGAGCCTTCGAATCCGTCGGCTTCAACTACACCGGCAGCGCCAACAACACCGGCTTCGACGCGACGTTCACCGTCGTCGAAGTTCAGCCGCTCTATCGCTACCGCTTTGAAGCGCTGCCCGCGCCTGAGTCGCAGTTGCGCGACGCGCTTCGCAAGCAAGAGTCGATCTTCGGCGACGCCATCCCGCCCAGCCCGCAGGTGATGAATCGCTACTCCATGGCGCTAGCCAAGACGATCGGCAACGGCGTCCAGGTGATCGGCGAAGTGAACTCCGACGAACCCGGCGAGCTGCAAATCGTCTTCCGGCCCCTGGGCGGCCGCATGAACATCTCTGAGGTCAACTTCCAGGGCAACACCGTTTTGCCCAACATGGAACTGTGGCGCATCATCAACCCCGTCGCCATTGGCGTGCCCTATAGCGAGCCGCTGTTCCGCCAGATGCTGGACTCCAGCGTCCGCGCCGCCTACGAGGATCGCGGCCGGGTGCGCATCGCCTTCACCAAGATCGAAACCGCGAAATCCAGCGACGTGGAAGGCCTGGACGTCACCGTCACCATAGACGAAGGCCAGCCCTACAAGCTGGGCGAAGTGGATATAAAGGGCGTCGAGGCCAAGGAAGTCAGCGATCTGAACAAGCTCGCCAACTGGGGGAAGGACGCCACCTTCAGCCAGGCCGACGTGAACACCGCCCTCGGCAGGATCAAGAAGAGCTTCCGGGAGGACGGCTACCTACGCGTCGACACGCCCTTCACCCGCGTCATCCACGACGACACCAAGACCGTCGACCTGGTCGTCACCATCCAGCCCGGCCCCCTGTTCCAGATGGGCAAGCTGACCATCAAGGGCCTGGACATCCTGACCGAGCCCTATATCCGCAAGCTGTGGAAGCTGAACGAGGGCGATTCCTACCACGAAGCCTACCCCGACCAGTTCCTGGCCATGCTGCGCGCCGAAGACTACTTCGACAACCTGGCCCGCACCGGTGCCGAGGCCGATTTACACGAAGACACCCACAAAGTGGACGTCACCCTCACCTTCCTGGGCGCCAAAGCCGCCGCCGAACTGGACAAAAAGAAGCCCCGCTAGCCCCCCGGTTTCTTGCCCCCGGCTGCTATCCTGAGAAACAGTGTCGTCTCCGCTAAATTTTCACCTCGAGCAGTACGATGGGCCGCTCGACCTGTTGCTGGATCTCATCCGCAAACAGGAAATTAACATCTACGACATCCCCATCGCCAAGATCACCCAGCAGTACCTCGAATTCATGACCCAGGCCGCCGAAAAGAGCATGGAGCTCTCGGCCGAATTCGTCTACATGGCCGCGACGCTCATCCACATCAAGTCCAAGATGTTGCTGCCGCGCGACCCGGAGCTCGCCAAGTTGGAGCCCGAAGAGGATCCCCGCAAGGAACTGGTCGATCGCCTGCTGGAACACGAACGCTTCAAGACAGCGGCCGAGATGCTGCAGCAGAAGCGCGTCATTGAGGAAGCCGTCTGGTCGAACCCGCAGATCGCGCAGTTCCGCGCAGACGACGATGACCCGGGCTTGGCCGTCACGTTGTTCGATCTGGTCAAGACCCTGCAAGGCGTGCTCGATCGCGCCAAGCAGCGCCCCACCTACGAAATCACCAACACCGAAGTGTCTGTGCCGGATATGATCAAGTACCTGCGCAACATCTTTGAACGCGGCCGCTCTACGATCTCTGCCCGCGATTTGTTCGAACGCCAGACCAGCCGCCGCGCCATGGTGTGCCTGTTCCTGGCCATCCTGGAAATGGTGAAAGTGCAAGCAGTCGGACTCACCCAGTCAGAGCTATTCGGCGAAATCGCGCTGAAGAAGCTTAAAGGGTTTGAGACCGCCTTCGCCGGCGAGCAACTGATGTCGGCGATCGAAGAGGAATATAACTGATGGAAGAACTCGACGCCCAACAACCCGCCGAGATGGCGGCACCCGAGAACGAACCCCAAGAAGTCCCGGTCACCGAGGCCGAGGCTGCTCAAAGCGCAACCGAGCCAAGCGAAGCAACTCCGGAAGCTGCAGCCGAAGTCTCGCCCGAACAACTGGAGCTGGACCAGGAGGAAGCCGCGCATCTGCGCGCCGTCCTCGAAGCCATCGTCTACATTACGGACGAGCCGCTCACGTTGCAGCAGATCTCTGCCGCCATCCAGCAGCCCATCGACAAAGTGAAGCGCGCCCTGGACTCCCTGGTCGCCGAATACGACAAGGCCGAACACGGCCTGAGCATCCGCGAAATTGCCGGTGGCTACAAGATGTCCACCAAGGCAGAGCATCACGAAGCCGTCCGCGCCTTCGTCAAGAAACTGACGCCTCCGCTGAAGCTCTCGCTCGCCGCGCTCGAAACCCTGGCCGTCATAGCCTACAAGCAGCCCGTCACCGCACCCGAAATCATGGACATCCGCGGCGTACAGGGCGCAGGCGTATTGAAGACGCTGCTCGACCGCAAGCTCATCCAGGAATCCGGCCGGAAGAAAGTCATCGGCCAGCCGATCCTCTACAAAACCACCAAAGAATTCCTTGTCCAGTTCGGCCTCGCCAGCGTTTCCGAACTGCCCACACTGAAGGAATTCGAAGAACTCGGCCGCATGGAACTGGTCGAAGAAATCGCCGAAGCCGCGGAAGCCGCCGCCGACGTGACGCCCGAAGCTCCGGAAGTGACCGGCCTCATCGAACAGCCCGAGGAAACTCCCGCTGCCACCGAAGAAGCCTCGGCCGCACCCGAAGAATCTCTCACTCAAGAACACACCCCCGAAGAATCTCCGGCTGCACCGGACGAAGAAACGAAGTCCGAACATGCCTGAAGAACGCCTCCAAAAAATCCTGTCTCAAGCTGGTATCACCAGCCGCCGCAAAGCCGAAGAACTGATCCAAGCCGGACGCGTCAGCGTCAACGGGGAGATCCTCACCGAGCTCGGCTCCAAAGCCGACCTGACCCGCGACCACATCAAAGTGGACGGCAAGCTGCTGCAGGCTCCCAAGAAGCTGGTCTACATCGCGCTGAACAAGCCGCGCGAAGTGGTCACCACCGTCTCCGACCCCGAAGGCCGCCAGACCGTCATGCATCTGCTGCGTGGCGTGAAGGAACGCGTCTTCCCGGTTGGCCGTCTCGACTACTCCAGCGAAGGCCTGCTGCTGCTCACCAATGACGGCGAGTTCGCGCATCGCATCACTGCCCCCGCCAGCCACGTCCAGAAGACCTACGTGGTGAAGGTCAACGGCAACCTCACCGAAGAACAGCTCGCAAAGTTCGCAGCCGGCGTCCCGATCAGCGGCAAGAAGACCGCGCCCGCGCTGATCAAGCTGATCAAGCCGGGCAACAATCCTTGGTACGAAGTGAAACTCAAGGAAGGCCGCCAGAATCAGATCCGCATGATGTTCAAACATTTTGGACGTCTGGTGGAGAAACTGCGCCGCGTGAAGATCGGTTTCCTCGAACTCGATGTCGCGCCCAGCCGCTATCGCGCCCTCACGCCGCGCGAGATCGAAAAATTCCGCAAGCTGCTCAAGCTCGACGTGGAGCAGCAAAAAGAAAAGGCCAAGGAAGCCGCCGATGCTTGATTGGGTCCTGGGCGCCCCGCTCACTGTGGGAACTCCCGCACCCGATTTCACCGCGCAGGATCAGGACGGCAACCCCGTCTCACTGAAATCCCTGCGCGGCCGCAACGTGATCCTGGTCTTCTACCCTGCCGACGATACCGCCGTCTGCACCAAACAACTGTGCGAGTTTCGCGACAGCTGGTCGAGCGTCGCATCAAAGAACGCAGTCGTCTTCGGCGTGAACCCGGCCAAGCCCGCGCGCCACGGCAAGTTTAAGCAGAAGTACGAACTGCCCTTCCCCTTGCTGTTTGACGAAAACCAGAAGATCGCCAAGGCCTACCAGAGCGCCTTCAGCTTCGCCCCTCGCCGCACCGTCTACCTGATCGGACCCGACGGCATCGTTCGCTTCGCAAAGCGCGGCAAGCCACTGCCGTCTGAAGTTCTCGCCGCAGCCACATGATCGTTCCTGCTTTTTACCCGATCCTCGATACCGCAGCCGTCCTCGCCCGCGACCTCGACCCCGTGCGCGCCGCGCAAGACATCCTCGATGGCGGCGCACGCATCCTGCAATTCCGTCACAAGGGATTCCTCTCGCGTGAGGCTTACGGCTGGTTGGAATCGATCGCCGGCCTCGCGCGCGAAGCCGGTGTACCTCTCGTGGTCAATGATCGCGCCGATCTTGCCAAGCTCTTCGGAGCCGCGCTCCACGTGGGTCAGGACGATCTACCACCCGCCGCCGCGCGTTCGCTCATCGGAACGCTGCCTCTGGGCTTCTCGACGCACAACGAAGCCCAACTCCGCGCCTCGAACAGCGAACCCGTCGATTATGTAGCGCTAGGCCCCATCTTCGGCACCGCCACCAAAGAGAATCCCGACGCGACAGTCGGCCTTGAAGAACTCCGCCGCATCCGCAACCTGAGCACTCTGCCCCTGATCGCCATCGGCGGCATCACAAGAGCCTCGGCGCCCAGCGTGATCGAAGCCGGAGCCAACTCGGTCGCCATCATCGCCGACCTCTTCCCCGAAGACGGCAACATCACCGCCCGCACCCGCGAGTGGATCCAACTCCTGTCTCCCAACTCCTGACTGCCCGTTTAGAACTGCAGTTGCAACCGGAAGTGGAACACTCGCCCACCGTTCAACGTGTTCGTGATCTTCGCAAACACTGGGCTCGATACCGTAATCACCGGCATGTCGAACTGCGGCGTGTTGAACAGGTTCACGGACTCCGCGCGCAATTGCAGCCCCCACTCGTTCGGTAACTTCCAATTGCGCTCGATCGACGTGTTCACGTTCGTGATCTTCCCGCGCCGGAACACATCGCGACCCAGGTTGCCCACCTCTTGACCCGGCGTGATGTAGCCAAAGGCCGACCGCGGCATCAGAGCCTCAGACGTGTCCGGATTCCCGATGACGCGGCCCAAAATACTGGGGTCCAGCAGCATCGGACGATCGCTCTGCTGCCCGTCGACGTTGCCGAAGCCCGGCCCGTCCGCGCCTGTTTCGAGCGTAAACGGAGTCCCCGTCTTCAACAGCCACACGCCATTCACACTCCACTGCCCGATCAAGGCCTTCGCGAAGCGGTTGTAGATCCGAGGCGTCTGGTAACTCCCACGGAACAACAGCGCATGCGGTTGATCGAAGCTGGCGAGCCCCTTCATCGAATCGTGCACGCCGAATTGCGAAGGCGAACGCCCCTGCCGGTTCGTCGAACCTGACACCGTGCTCGTGTAGTCCGTACCGAAATCGATCGCCTTGCTGAACCAGTACGACGCCTCTCCGCTGAAGCCGTGCCACTGCGGAATCGTCAAGGTCACGCGCGCCGCATCGAAGTAACTCTTCGCGCCATTGTGGACGCGCAGCACATCGTACTTCGTCTGATCTGGACGCCGCGCATTCACCGTGCCCGTGGTCATCTGCGAAAGATCCGCCACCTTCGCCGCGCGATTGTTGTACAGCGTCTCATACAAGCGATGCGCACGGCTCCCCACGTAGCCCATCGTCAACTGCATACCGCGCGAACTCTTCCACTCCCAGCTGAAGTTGTAGGTGTGTTCGTACGGCAACCCCAGGTTGTTCGCAATATCGAAAAACGCGGAGCGGAAATTCGGCCCCAGATCCGCAACGGTGATCCCGCCCAACGGATTCAGCAGATCCGGGCTGTTAATCGTCATGCGCGCCGCGATCGGCAGGTTCATGCGAAGCTGGCCGAACGTCGCCGGGAACAACTGCCCGTAATCCATCGCATACCCGCCGCGCAGCACGCCCCACTTGCGTGGCAGACGATACGCGAACGCAAACCGCGGAGCCAACGTCCCGCAGGCACACCCGAACGGCATCGTCTCGCGATGATTCACTTCCGTTGGCTTCTGCATCGGCTCCCACCGTAGCCCGATGTGAAGGTTCAGCTTGTCGGTGACCTTCCACTGGTCGTCCACATAAGCCACCCACTTGCGCACCCGATACCCGCGATATGTGTCGCCGATGGTCTGCTGGTAGTTCGTCGCCAGCCCCTTACGCATGTTGGTCAACGCATCGTTGCCGAACGCCGATTGGAACGTGAACACGCCCCGCAGAAACTCTTGCTCCTGACTATTGGTCTGCTGCCGCACCATTTCCCCGCCCGCGCGCCAGTGGTGATCCCCATGCGTCCCCTCCAGCGCCCCCGCATAGCGGAATACGTTCTGGATGCGTCGCGCCGGCACGTCCGTATCGTTGCCGATCGTCTGCAGGACGTTATTCGTATTGATGCGATACGCGGGCGATGTAGGATCCGGCCGAATCGACGTCGTGGTGCGATCGAACAACGTCGACAATGTCACCAGCAAGCGCGGCGAAATCGTCTTGCGCCAGGTCGCCGTCCCGCGATGGTTGTGTACATCGGAATCCGGATTCTGCCCCGCCACCAACTGGAACGCCTTCACGTTCTGTACCGTGCTGGCCCAGCGCAACGCGAGCGCATCATTCTTCCCCACCGGAGCATCTACGCGCCCGCCAAACGTGTTCGTATTCACACGCTGCGGAGCATTTGTGTTCAACGCGCGCGGATCCAGCAACGGCAAATTTGGAGCCGTGGTCGGATATGCGTTCATCCAGCTCTGAATCAGCGCGTACATCTTCGGATCCGTCGTCAGCGGCGAACGTTCATTCAACTTAGGCACCAGCACGTTGCCGTTCACCATACCGCGCGACTTCTGCTGCGATGCATCCAGAGACCAAGCCATGCTCTTCCACAGCGGACCGGTCAACCGCAGCCCGTAGTCGTTATCGCGAGCCGGCAACACACTTCCCACCTGAAAAAACGAACGCGCGCTCGTGATGCTGTTTTCGTGGTTCTCCCACATCGTGCCGTGCAACTTCCGCCCCGCACCCGATCCCGTCAAATGGATCGGAGCGTCCGGTGAACGGCCATACTCACTCGCGAAGTAATTACGGTCCGCCTGGAACTGAGGAACGATGGTCACCGTCGCGCCGATGCGACGCGTCAGTTCACGCTCGGTGGCTGTATCGAGAGGATTAACGCGATTGTTTTCGTTACGCTGACTCTCGCCGCTGGCCGAGTTTGTCTGGCGCGCCAGATTGAGTTGCGTGCGCTGCTCAGGAACAGGTACTGAAACCGCTTCAGCAGGCACCTCCTGAGCTTCTTCTTCCGGTTCGGCCGCCGGCTCTTGCGGTTGTTGACTCCAGCCCACCACGGTGCCCGCAAAAAACAGGAGGGAGATGTGTAACTTACTGACCCAATTCACTACAATCAGTATATCTCAATCCCCATCTGGAAAGTAGTGATTACCATCCCAGTTGCGACATGCGGCCTTCGATAATTGCGCTGTAGCGATTCATCGCCACCGCCCTGCGACGCCGCGGACTCGGCAAACACGCGGCCAAGCGAGCCGCCTGATCACGACTCAGCTTCGACGCCTTCGTCCCATAGTGAAAGGCAGCCGCTGCTTCCGCGCCCCACACTCCCGGGCCCCATTCAACGATATTCAGATACAGCTCCAGGATGCGCTGCTTGCCCAGGATCACGCTCGCCATCGGAGCTAGCGTGTACTCCATCACCTTGCGCACCGGATTCGCGTGCGTCGTGAAAAACAGATTCTTCACCAACTGCTGCGTGATCGTCGAAGCCCCGCGCGTGATCTCGCCTTCTTCGAGCGATTCCTGAACCACGATCTCCACCTGTTGCCAGTCGATCCCGTAGGTCTGATAGAAGCGCCCGTCTTCCGCCGCGATCACCGCGTGCGGCAGATTGGGCGAGATGCGCTCCAGCGGCACCCATGTCTGTTTCTTTTGATACTTCGCGTCAGAGAACCACGATTCCACACGCCGCTGCATCTGCACGCCCGTCGTGAAGGGATCGATAAACCGCAGCCACACCAGGCACACCGCGAAAAACAAGTGCGCACCCACGACAACATACACGGGTATCCGGACCCATGCCAGAATCCGGCGGATCTTCGGTGCCCCGCGTTTCGACACGCGTGATTACTCGCTCTTGGTAGGTGTGGACGCCGGTTTGGATTCGCTCTTGGTCTCGGTCTTCGTTTCGGTCGAAGACGAGGAAGAGGAAGACTCTCCCGATTTCGAGGTGGTCGAAGTCGGATTCGATCCGCCCTTGTAATCGGTGATGTAGAAACCGCTTCCCTTGAACTGCAACGCCGGCACGGCGAGCAACCGCTCCACCTTGCCGCCACAGCCTTCATGTTCCGTCAGAAGAGCATCGTCGAACTTCTGACGGACTTCAAACACATTTCCACACGTGGAACACTGATAGTCGTAAAGAGGCATCGCTTACTTAGCTGGGGCCGGAGCCAGGCTCCGCTCCAAAATCAAATCTTTCGTGGACTTCACCGGCTGCGCCGCCGCGCCATTGTCGTCATCGGCAGCCGCCTGCACTTCATACTGCGCCTGCAAGGTCTCCGGCGTCACCTTCACATCCTGAATCGCCTTGCCGCCCGGCGTGTAATACTTCGCCACAGCCAGGATCACCGCGCTGCCATCGGCCAGCGTCACCGGACGCCGTACCGCTGCATCACCGAACGTCGGCTCACCCACCAGTTTGGCGCGCTTGGAATCCTGCAGCGCAGCCGCAGCGACTTCCGCCGCACCCGCCGTGCCCCGATTCGTCAGCACGGTCAGCGGCAACTTCGTCACCGCCTTCGAAGCCACCGCCGTCATATCCTGACGACGCTGCTTCTGGCCCTGCGTGTAAGTGATCAGCCCGCTATCCATAAAGAGGTTCGCCACAGCGACGCCTTCTTCCATCGGACCAGCCGCGGACCACCGCAAGTCCAGCACCAGGCGCTTTGCGCCCGCGCGTTCCATCTCTTGAATCTTCGCCGCCACGTCCTTCGAACGGCCGTCCAGCAGCGCACCCACGGTGATCACACCCGCCGCCTCGCCCTTGTCGGTAACCAGCTTGGCCGAAACCGCCGGATACGACAGCGGCGCGCGCTTCATCTTCAGCGTCTGCGGATCGGTCTGCTTCGCAGTCAAAACGCTCAATTCCACATCGCTGCCCGGATCGCCCTGCAGCAGCAACTCCGCGAACGCCAGCGGCATATCGCGCGTCGAAATCTTGTTGATCGACTCGACCACATCGCCCGTCGTCAACCCGGCCTGGTCCGCAGCCGATCCCGGCACCGCGTCCACCACCTGGAAGTAACCCGGACGGCGCGCCAGAATCAGGCCCACATCGGCCTTCCCCTTGCCGTGCTCGGCTTGATACTGCTTGTACTGTTCCGCATTGAGGAAGCTGGCGAAAGGATCCAACGATTCCAGCAGGCCATTGACCGCGCCCATCGTCACCGCCTTCATATCCGGCTCTTCGACGTACTCCACTTTGATCTTCGTCAGCACGTCGCTATAGACGCCCAACTGCGTGTACGGAGAATCCTGCGGCGTCGCGCTCTGCACCACGCTCCCCCCGAACAACAGGAAGAACACGATACAGCTCGATGCGGCCACGACAACGTAATGGAAACGGCGGTTCATAGGAGCGCTTTGCCCACCTCTAACCTGAGCATACCACTGCTACCATGTCCCTATATAAGGAGCTCATGCGACTGACCTTCCCGCTGGCCGCCGCCCTGCTTTTGGCCTCCTGCACCACCCGCGCCCCCCAGCCCGATCCGTCCTATCTTTCCGAGCTCCAGCAGTGGCGCGCCGACCGCGAAACCCGCCTCAAAGCCGACAACGGCTGGCTCACTCTGGTTGGGCTGTTCTGGATTGAGCCAGGCATCAGCCGCATCGGCTCCGACCCCGGCTCCGACGTTCCCCTGCCCCCCAGCCTCCCGGCCAAGCTCGGGACCATCACGCTCAAAGGCCGCGAAGCCCAGTTCACCCCCGCCCCCGGCGTCGACCTGAAACCCGCCACGCTCCACGACGACAACACGCCCAACTATGAAGTCGTCACCACCGGCACCGTGAGCTTCTACCTGATCGAACGCGGCGAACGTTTCGGCATCCGCGTCAAGGACACGCAGAGCCCCGCCCGCACGAACTTCGCCGGCCTCGATTGGTACCCGCCCGACCCCACTTGGGTCGTCGATGCCAAGCTCACACCCGCCCCGCACAAAGTGAAGTTCGATACCGAAGTCGGCGTCGTCCAGGATGGCGACAGCCCGGGCTACCTCGACTTCGACCGCGCCGGCCAGCACTACCGCGTCGAACCCGTCACCGAAGACAACGAATTATTCCTGGTGATCCGCGATGCCACCAGCGGCAAAACCACCTACGCCGCCTCCCGCTTTATCTACGCGTCCCTGCCCGACAAAAACGGGATGACGAAGCTCGACTTCAACAAAGCCTACAACCCGCCCTGCGTCTTCACGGCATTCGCCACGTGCCCACTACCGCCGCAACAAAACCGCCTGACCACAGCCATCGAGGCCGGTGAGAAGAAATACCCAGGCCAGGCGAACTAGGCGATCGAGGGCTTCTTCTTCCCAAACCCCGTAGCCGCCTCAAACGCCCGAGCCATCTGCAATACCGCGAAGTCCTCTTTATCCCGACCCACAATCTGCACGCCCACCGGCAACCCCTCTGCCGTGAACCCGCCCGGCACCGACGCCGCGGGATTCCCCGTCGCTGAAATGTACCAGCAGGACTTCATCCAATCGATGTAGCTCGCAAACTTCACACCCGCGATCTCCGTCGGATACTCCGTCGTCACATCGAAAGCCGGCAACTGCGTGACAGGCAGGATGAAGTACTCATACTTCTCCAGGAACTTCTGGAATCCACGCCACAATTGCCCGTGCGCTACCTCCGCGCGAGCCACTTCATTGCCGCTCAACTTCAGCCCCTCTTCAATTTCCCCACGCAGAGTCGCCTTGAACGCCTCGGGATGCTGGCGGTACCGCTCGCCATACGTGTTCGCCGTGTTCCACGCACGCAGCACGCGAAACGCGATCTCCGCGGGAGCAAAATCCGGTTCGGCCTGTTCGACTACGCAGCCCAACGCTTCAAACGTCTTCCGATGCCCTTCAACAATCGCCCGCACGCGCGGATCAAATGGCTGACCGCCCAGATCCTTGAACATCGCCACGCGCACTCCTTTGAAATTGCGATCCAGCGGCTTCGCAAATAGCGACCCCGCCTCGCGAATCGAATTCGGAGCACGCCCATCCGGACCCGTGATCGCACTCAAGCCCAGCGCCAAATCGTCCACCGACCGCGCCAGACATCCCGACGTCGACAACGTGAACCACGCGAACCCCGCCTTCGGATTCGGCACGCGCCCGATCGAGGGACGAAATCCCACAACATTGCAGAACGCCGCCGGGTTTCGCAGCGAGCCTCCGGTATCCGAGCCATCCGCCACCGGCACCATGCCACATGCCAGCGCCACCGCCGCCCCGCCCGATGAGCCTCCACACGTCTTCGTCACATCGTACGGATTCTTGGTCGCACCGAACACCGTGTTGAAGGTCTGCGATCCGGACCCGAACTCCGGCGTATTGCTCTTGCACAGCGTGATCGCCCCCGCCGCATGCAGCCGCTGCACGATGAGGTCATCGTCGGTCGGCACGTAGTCTTTATATAGAGGAGATCCAAACGTGGTGCGAATCCCGCGCGTCTCGACGAGATCCTTGTGCGCCACCGGGAGCCCATGCAGTGGACCCAACTTCTCCTTGCGGGCTTGCGCTTCATCAGCCTTCGCCGCCGCCAGCATCGCCTGATCCGCCACCAGTGTCACGATCGCGTTCACCTGCGGATTCACGCGCTCAATCTGCTTCAAGTGCGCCGCCAACAACTCCCGAGCCGAAATCTTCTTGGCCCGCACCATCTTGGCCATCTCCACCGCACTCAGGAAACAAATGGAATCACCGGTCTGCGCCACAGCCACCCCTTCCAGCAACGAAGCAGCCGCCATCCCGATCAACACGTCGCGCCGCGTCGGTTCGTTCGCCATAGGCGCGAGTCTACCACTCCACGCACTACGCCAACAGCTTCGCCGTCACCTGCTCATACACCGTCAGCGCCCGCATGTAGTCCAGGTTCGCCGCGACCAAGCGCAACTCCGCATCCACCGCCGCCTGCTCGCGCAGATTCACCAGGAACAACGTGCTGTCCCCCAACCGGAACCGCTCGCGCTCCGCGTCCGCCAGGTCCAGCGCGACCGTGACTTCACTCGCCGCCAGCAGCGCGCGCTCATGCGCCGCACGCACCGCACTGGCGGCATCGCGCACCTCTGCCGACACCTGATCCCGCGCGAACCGCTCTCGCTGCGTCAACTGACTATGCTTCGCCGAAGCCTGCTGCAACTTGCCCTCCGCCACGCGCCGCTGCCACGGAACGTTGAAGGTCAACGTCGCCTTCACCTCGTTCGGACCACGCTTCACCGCGCCGCCACCGGCCTCCGACGTCACACCCAACCCCAGATCCAGGCTTGGCTTCGTCTGGTTCGTCGCCAGATCAATATCGATGCGCGTCTGCGCCCGCTGCGCCGCAACCGCAGCCACCTCCGGACGCTTCTGCAGCGCCGTCACCAGGTCCTGTTCAATCTGCGTATCGTGCAGCGTCTGCGTCGCCGGCAGGTTTCCCGGCAACTGCGACTCCACCGCGATCCTCGATTCACCGAACTGGTCGCGGTAGAACAAGGACAACGCGATCGCCGTCTGCTGCAAACTCCGCTCGGCTTCCACGATCGCCGCGCGACGCTGCAGAATTTGGCGCTGATTCTCCGTCACCTCCACCTGCGCAATCGATCCTAACTGTGCGGCTTCCCGCAACGCCATATCGCGCTCGGTTGCCACGCGCAGCAGGTCCCGAGCAATCCGCAAGCGCTGGCCCGCAGCCACCCAGTCCCAATACCGCGTGCTCGCCAACTGCCGCACCACCAACCGCTGCTGATCCACCGTCAGATCCGC
>CANIIC010000058.1 GCA_947467395.1 Bryobacterales bacterium | reverse complement strand
TTGTCGGGATGGCAGGTGAGGATCTTCTCACGGCTGGGCGTAGAGCTCAGGCCCTTCACATCGAAGGGTCCAAGCAACTGGAACGAGTTCACCCGATAGGAGCGGTCCTGGCCGCCGCCGGGGGTAAGGATCTGCAGCTGATCGTCGGATTCAGCGAAGCTCTGGCGGCGGAAGGTGACGCCGATCTTGTGCGGTCCAGCCGTAGACTGGAATTTGATGTTTTTCAGGCGGGCGTTCACGCGATCAAGAGCGCCGCTCTGGACCTGATCGTACGCCTTCATGTCTTCTTCACCGCCGATGGTGGCTTCGTAGACGACCTTGTTGTCTACGGTGACGACCAGCGGGTTTTCGTACTCCATGCCGTTGCCCCAGATGTGGGTGGCCATGTCGCCGATGTTGATGCGATATTCACCGTCGGCAGGAAGATCCACCTTCGCGAGGATGCCGCCACGGGTGCCGAGGGGCAAGCCGGGGACGTGCGTCAGTTGGCTACCGGAACCTGCGCGGAAGCTCCAGCCCTGTGCGCGGGCGTCGCCGTTGCCCATCGCCTTGACGGCGACGTTGCGGGCCGCACTAACGTACTGTTCGATAAAGGACGGCGAAACCTGGAGAGCGGAGGCGATGTTGTCAAAGCCCTGCGCAACGTCATCGGGCGGCAGCAACTCGGAGCCGACCACTTCGACGGACAACAGGTCGCGGACCGCGTTCTCGTATTCCTTGCGATTCAGGCGATGCAGCACGATCTGATCGGTGATGTACGCCTGCGAAGGGACCTTATCGAGCGACTCTTCGAGGTAGCTGACCAGGGCGTCGACGACCTTGCCGGGAGGCTGGGGCATCGTCGGCGGCGGCATGACGCGACCGCGCAATTTGCGGACGGCGCGTTCGTAGGTATCAGGATCCTTGGCGATGCTGGCTGCGGTGGCTCCTTCGAAGGAGATGCCGCCGGTCTTAGTTTTGTCGTTGTGGCAGCCCAGGCAGTACGTGTTGAGCGTGGCGAGCTGCGCAGCGCCTGCGGGAGCCGCTTGCTTGGCGGCTTGCGCTTGGCTGGCACGGGGGGCGGTAAATACGCCGACCACGGCGACGGCTGCGATCAGGGGAACCGTGTACTTGAAATGTCGCGTCATCGTAATGATTCCTTAAGCGTCGGGAGAAAGATAGGCCCACAGGCTCTCTGCAGAGCGGCGGATAAATTCGTCAGGGTTGCCCATTTTGGCTTCGTATTCCTTGGCGGGCTTGGCTTCGACGGCTTCCGACGGGCCGCGGCCTTTGTTCATCATCTGGTTCAGGCGATCGTAGATGGTGCCGTACATGTCGACCTGCGCCGTGATGTCGGCGAAGCTGAGCACCGGGCCGCGCGCGGGAACAATCTTCGTATCGCGATTTGCGACGCTTTGAATGCGCTGCAGGCCACCGACGATCCCGCCGATCCAGCCACCGGTCCACCAATCGACCACTGGCCAGCCCTGTCCATAAGCGGCGTCGCCGACGGCCATCACGTTTTGCTGCGGGAAGTAAACGTAGAGATCGCCATCAGTATGCGCAGCGTCCGAGATCCAGCCGTAGCGGACGCCCGACGGCAGCGTGCCGTTATCGTAGAAAGTCTTGTTCGGCTGGGCGATTTTGGGAAGCTTCTTGAACTTCTGCCCGTTCCAGGGATAGGCGACGTTCTGCTGCAGCCAGAGCCGCGTATTCTCCTGCGCGATGATCGTGGCACCGGCCGTGCCGAGTTTCTCATTGGAGCCGGTTTGTTCGGGATGCCAGTGCGTATTGAAGAGCGTCTGAATCTTGCCGCTGCCGTTGGGCAACGCGGAGACTGCCTTCAGCACAGCGTCGGAGCCGGCGGCCGATCCGCCATCCACCAGCAAGACGCCGTCGCGACTGGTTTGCGCCAGCACGGAGGCTTCACCGGGGACACGGACGATGAACAGATCATCGGCAAGTTTCACGTTGCCGGTCGCGTCTGCGGTTTGGGCGGCCAAACGAAGCGCGGGCGCGCCAAGGACCAGCCCGGCCGTTCCGGCCATCGCATTCTTTAAGAGTTGGCGGCGTGTTTGCATCCATCGGTATCTTATATCAGGAACAGGCCGGGGTCTACCGCCCAAAAGGTAGGCCTGGGCGGGCCTCGACCGCATCAACCATATTGATTTCATGTATCAATCAATGGTGACTTTACCGCGTCGTTGCATTGACATACAATGCCTCGGGGGGAGAAGTACACTCGTTATGAAACTTCCGTTGCCTGTTGCTATTGTCACGATCCTAAGCGTTTGCGCGCCGGCTTTTGGGCACCATTCGTTCGCCGCCGAATATGACGATAAGAAGCCCGTTAAGCTGACCGGAGCGATCACGAAAGTGGACTGGTCCAATCCACACGTCTACTTCTACATTGACGTTGAAGATGAAAAAGGCAACGTCACGAATTGGTCGATGGAAATGGGCGCCCCGGGTGCTCTTCGCGGGCGTGGCTGGGACAAGAACACGCTGAAGATCGGCGAAGTGGTGACGGTGGATGGCAGCCGCGCGAAAGATGGCGGCAACCACGCCAATGCCCGCACGGTGACGATAGCGGCCACCGGCCAACAGTTGGGCGCTGCGTCGAGCCAGGGCCAGTAGGCCCCGGTAGCTCCTCCATTTACGATTCGATTTCGCGGGAAGATTATGCGCCTGTCTATACTCACTCCATCTCTATTTATCGTTGCGGGCGCTGTGGCGACAGCCGTATTCGCCCAAGCTCCGGCCAGTCCGGCTAAGCCGGCTCCGGTAGCGGGTTCGCGCACGGGCGGGGCTCCCAAGGGGCCGCGGCCTGAGTCTGCGCCCACGCCACGTTGGCCGGACGGGCATCCGATGCTATCTGCCGCTCCGGGCAAGACGGGTTTCTGGAATTCCGGCACGGGCGGCCTGACGGGCAAGAACGGTATGAATCTGCCGACGAACCTGGACATCAGCGAAGTGCCGTTTATGCCCTGGTCGAAGGCGTTGTATGAAGCTCGCCGCCTGGATCAACAGAAGAACGATCCGCACGCGCGCTGCATGCCTCCGGGCGGTCCGCGGCAGTTCCACACGCCGTACGGTTTAGCGTTATATGAATTGCCCGAAATGAAGCGGGTACTGATCCTGTCGGGCGGCGGCCCGCGCACTTGGCGCGAGATCTATATGGACGGCCGCAAGCATCCGGGTCCGGATGACGACTACACTCCGGGGTTCCTGGGACATTCGGTGGGCAAGTGGGAAGGCGACACGCTGGTCATCGACACGGTCGGCTTCAACGAGCAGTTCTGGTTCGCGCGTGCCGGTTATCCGCACACCGAATCGCTGCACCTGATTGAGCGCATCACGCGCTTGGACTACAATACTCTAAAGTACGAAGCCACCATCGATGATCCGAAGGCGTACACCAAGCCCTGGACCGGCGGCCACCTGATTTACTGGGTGCCGGATGAAGACTTCGAAGAATATTTTTGCCAAGGCAACAATCGCGATGCGGATCATCTCGTAGGTCAATGAAACTAAAATTACTGGCAGTTGCACTGTTCTGCTCCGCCCTGCTTGCGCAGGAAGGGCACCCGATGCGGGGCACGTGGCACGGGAGCTGGGGACCAAACGGGCAGGAACGAACTCCTGTGACGCTCGTGATGGACTGGGACGGCAAAGACGTCACGGGGATCATGAACCCAGGCGTGCGGTCCTCAAAGCTGGAGAAGACATCTTTGGATGCCGCCAACTGGCAATTCCATTTCGAGTCGGACTATAAAGACCGGTCCGGCAAAGTGTCTCACGTAGTGATTGACGCACAGATTCAGGAAGTCACCAGTCCGCGCCGCCAGATGGTGGGCACGTGGACGGACGGCACGCAAAAAGGCGATTTTAAGGCCGTTCGAGACAACTAACATTCAACGCGGCGGGAAACCGTCCGCTCAGCACTGTAGTTCTGAAGTCGAAGTTCAGGGGTCACAGAAAGAGGGGGTTTTCCATGCGTTCTGCACTCATTATGGCGCTCTTGGGAGCGCTGGCCATGTTTGCCCAGTCGGATCGCGGCACGATCACAGGGACGGTATCCGATCCTACTGGAGCAGTGGTGTCCAATGCGCCCGTCTCGGCGCGCAACACACAAAACGGAGTCGTCACGGAGGTCGCGACGTCAGCGACCGGCAACTACACGATTCCATCTCTCCCGTCAGGCACGTACGAACTGCGCGTGAACTTCGCGGGGTTCAAAGAATACATCCGCCAAGGATTGACGGTGCAAGCGGCGCAGACGATGCGTATTGACGTCGCGCTGGAAGTTGGCAACTCTTCAGAAACAGTGACGGTGACCGACGCGGCTCCGCTGTTGAAGACGGAGAGCGGCGAATTGAGCCACGTGGTCTCGATTCAACGCATGGACAACCTTCCGGTGCTGCAAACGGGTGGCACGGCGGGCAGCGGCGGCATCCGCAATCCGATCGCAGTGGTGGCGATGATCCCCGGTTCGGCGCTGGCGGTGGGCGTGACCGGCCCGACGGTTCGCATTAATGGCGGCGTCAACAATTCGCAGACGATGTTGGTGGAAGGCATGGACGCTTCCAACAGCCTGGGTCAAGGCGCTTCGCAGCAGAATCAGGTGGGCGTGGATTCGGTGCAAGAGTTCGCGATTCAGACCAGCAACTATGCCGCTGAGTTCGGCCAGGCGGGCAGCGCGATCATGAACATCACGATGAAGTCGGGCACCAACGCCTTCCACGGGACGGCGTACGAATACTTCGTGCATGAAAAGTTGAATGCCGGCCAGCCGCTGTTGAACTCGCTCAACACGAAGCTGGACCTGAGCAACGGCAACCCTCGCTACAAGACCCGCCGCAACGACTACGGCTTCACCTTCGGCGGTCCGGTGTGGATCCCAAAGCTGTATGACGGCAAGAACCGGACGTTCTTCTTCCTGAACTGGGAGCAGTATCGGGCCGGGGCGAATGTGATCGCCGATGCGGTTTCGGTGCCGACGGCAGCGTACCGCACGGGTGACTTCAGCAAGGCTCTGTTGCCCACCAACCTGGGCAACGATCCGCTGGGTCGCGCGATTTTCCCGAACATGATTTACGACCCGACCACGCGGCAAACGCTGGCGGATGGACGCGTGATCACGAGCCAGTTCAACAACAACACGATCCCGGTAAGCCGGCTGGATCCGGTTGCTTTGAAGGTGCAGGCACTGCTGCCGACGCCGACCAACGCCGCGGCGTTGGTGAACAACTTCCAGGGCAGCTACCCGCAGGAACGCGTTACGCAGGTGCCTTCTCTGAAGGTGGACCAGGTGATCAACTCGAAGAACCGGTTCTCCTTCCTGATGAACCGGACCAGCACGAAGTGCGACTTCTGCGCGGGCGCGGAAGGTTTGCCGCTGCCGGTTTCGGCGGCGATCGGTACGTACATCCGGGCCCATACGGAACGCCTGAACTGGGACACGACGATCACGCCTACACTTCTGTTCCACTGGGGCGTTGGGTTTACGCAGAATTGGCTGGGCCGCCCGGCGCTGGTGGACGGTTATGACGCGACCAAGGAACTGGGCTTGAAGGGTCCCTTCACCGGCCGCGGCGCGACGTTCCCGAATTTCACGGGTCTGACGAACACACAGTCCGGCGGCAGCACGAATATCAGCTCCGTCGGTGCCTTGGCCGACGACGTATTCCAACAGGGCACGGCGATCGCCAGCCTGACGTGGGTGAAGAACAACCACACGTTTAAGTTCGGCGGCGAGTTGCGCAACCAGGGCGACTATCGCCTGGACGAGAGCATGGTGAACGGTCAGTACGCGTTCGGTCCGCAGCAGACGGCGATGCCGTACGCGGTGGCGGCCAACGCGAACGCGCAGGTTGCAGGTCAGGCGATCGGCTTCCCGTACGCCAGCTTCCTGCTGGGCCTGGTGAACAACGGCAACGTGAAGCCGGGGTCGCGTGCGCGCATCGGCAAGATGCAACTGGGCTTCTATGCGCAGGACACCTGGAAGATCACGCGCAAGATCACGCTGGATTACGGTCTGCGCTACGACTATTCGACGTACTTGAAAGAGCAGTACGGCCGCATGGCGACCTTGGCTCCGCTGCTGGCGAATCCGACCGTCGGTGGGCAGCCGGGCGCGGTGCAGTATGAATCGAACTGCAACTGCAATTTCGCGAACAACTATAAATTCGCATTTGGCCCGCGTCTGGGCCTGGCGTATCAGATCAACGGCAAGACCGTTCTGCGCGCCGGCTTCGGCATCGCGTACACCGGCACGCCGCAGTACAACCTGGCGGGCGGCGTGGTTTCCGCGACCAACCCGTTTGGTCCGAACTCCGATCCGGGCCGCGAAGTAATGACGCTGGCGACGGGATTGCCGCTGACGAACGACCAGATCAAATGGCCGAACTTCACGCCCGGTTACTTCCCGGTGGGTGCGCTGGTGGGCACGGGTCCCAGCTCGGTTGTCGATCAGAACGCAGGACGTCCCGGCCGTCAGTATCAGTGGTCGATCGGCCTGCAGCGCGAGATCAATCGCAACCTGGTGGTGGAAGCCTCCTACGTGGCGAATCGCCAAATCTGGCTGACGAACGCCAACTTGGTGAACTACAACTACCTCGGCACGAGCCTGTTGAACAAATATGGCCTCAGCCTGAATAACGCGGCGGATCTCACGATTCTGAATTCGACGGTGACGTCGGCAGCGGCCGGCCGCTTCCGCAATCAGGTGCCGTTTGCCGGCTTCACCGGCACGGTGGCGCAGGCGTTGCGCCCGTTCCCGCAGTTCAACGGCGGATTGACGCCGCTGTGGGCGCCGATCGGCAACGCTTGGTATGACTCACTGCAGTTGAAGGTGACGCAGCGCTTCTCGCACGGCCTGGAACTTGGCTACAACTTCACGTATTCGAAAGAGATCGATACGTTGTCTTCGGGCAACTTCGACGTGCAGAATCGTGGATTGTTCAAGTCGCTTTCGGCCAACTCCCGTCCGTTCATCAGCGGCCTGAACTTCAACTACACAGTTCCCACTCTGCAGGGCAACAAGGCCCTGTCGTGGGCCCTGCGCGATTGGCAGGTAGGTGGCTTCCTGCAGTACACCAGCGGCTTACCGTTCGCGCCGCCGGTGGCCACCACCACTCCGGCGCTGAGCAACACGGTGTTCCAGAACACATTCCAGACTCGTGTGGAGGGTGAGCCGTTGTTCACGCAGGACCTGAACTGCCACTGCTTCGATCCGAATACGACGTTCGTGCTGAATCCGAAAGCCTGGACCAACCCGGCTCCTGGTCAGTTCGGCGGCGCGACGTACTACAATGACTACCGCCAGCAGCGCCATCCGATGGAGAACCTGTCGTTCGGACGTCTGTTCCGCGTGAAGGAGCAGCTGACGTTGAACGTTCGCGTGGAGATGACCAACGTCTTCAACCGCGCCAATATCAACAACCCGACAGCGACGAATCCTGCGGCCGTACAGACCCGTTTGGGCGGCAGCACAGCTACAGATGCGCAAACGACAGCGGGCTTCGGCTTCATCAACAACGCGGTCGTGAATCAAGGCACCTTCGCCACTGGCGGAGTTCAACCTCGCGCAGGCCAGATTGTGGCTCGGCTGCAGTTCTAGCCGAGTTCGCAGCACCTCAAAGCCCCTGCTTCGGCGGGGGCTTTTTTATTTGGATCAGGCGTCGAGCTTGGGGTGCTTGCGATGGAAACCCGTAGCATCCTGATACGCCTTCACGACGGCGAGGAGTTCGGCCTCGCCGAAGGGTCTCGCGAAGAAGGATATGCTGGTGGGCTCGCCGGTCTCCGTGAAGCCATTGGGGACCGCGACGGCGGGGTAGCAGGCGGAGTTCGCCATGGTGGAGTGGCGTTGAGTGGCGCCTTGGCGTCGAGGAGGCGCGGCATCGGGGGCATTCGCACCGCGCCCAGTGTTGGCCGGAGTGACAGCCGCTGGAGCGAGATACACATCGACGTGCTTGGTGGCCTCGGCAAGCTTCATCATCATCAGCATCCGGGCGCGTTGCGACTGCAGATAGTCCACCGCAGGGATCGCGTAGGAGTTGCGGAACGTGTCGGCTCGGCCGGGATTCGTCATCTCCTTGGTGCGGCCGGAGCGCACCAAATCATCGAAGAACGCGGCGGACTCGACGCCATAGTTCGCGACATCCAGAGTCCAGTCGGGGATGTTCACGGGCAGCAGTTTGATCCCGAGCCCCTCCACTGCGCGCAACGTCGCCAAGTCTGTTGGCCGCATCTCCGCCTCGCCCGCTTCGACGATGTAGCCGACGCGTAGCTTGCGAATGTCGGTTTGAGCGTTCCAGTTGAAGGGAATGTCAGAGACGCTGAGGTCCCGATCATCGGGCTTGGCGATCACGGACATGACGGCGGCACAATCTTCAGCAGAGCGGCACATTGGCCCGAGGCGATCGTGCGTCCAGGAAAGCGCCATCACGCCGTAGCGGCTGATTCTGCCGAAGGTGGGGCGTAAGCCCGTGACGCCGCAACGCGCGGAGGGGCTGAGGATAGAGCCGCTGGTTTCGGTCCCGATCGCAAAGGCGACGCAGCCTGCGGCGGTCGCTGAAGCTGGACCGGCAGAGGAGCCACTGGAACCTTGAGCCGTGTTCCACGGACTCTTGGTCTGGCCGCCGAACCAGCGGTCGCCTTGGGCGAGCTCACCGGTGGAGAGTTTCGCGAGCAGCACGGCACCTGCGTCGCGCAGCATCTCGACAACGCTGGCTTCCTCGTCGAGTACTTGATCTTTGAAGGCAGCGGACCCCCACGTAGTCTTGTAGCCCTTAACCGCGAGGATGTCTTTGGCTCCCCAGGGGATGCCATGGAGGAGGCCTTTGTAGCGCCGGGCGGCGATTTCGGCATCGGCCTGCTTCGCCTGCTGCCGAGCCAGGTCGTCGAGGAACGTCACGACGAAGTTGAGTTTTTCGTTGTAGCGATGCAAGCGACTGAGGTACATCTCCGTGAGCTCGAGAGACGTTACTTGGCGGGTGCGCAGAAGGTGCGCGAGGTCGAGCAGGGGCCAGAAGGCAACATCATCTAGCGCGGCTGGGCGCTTCACTGCGGGACGACTGAAGCGCAGAGGCTCTCTGGTGCGCTTCACCTTCATTCCGTGCGTGAGCGGACTGAAGTGGGATGGCGGGGAGATATTGCTCGGGATCCGCAGGTCGCGAACAGCGCGGTAACGCGTCAGATTCTGATTCGCGCTCTGCACCATCGCCTTCTGCTGTTCGTCGGTGAAGGAAAGTCCCGACATCGCCAGTGCATTTTTCAGCATCTCTGGTGTCACTTCGGGCTGTCCGGACTGTTGTAGCTGGCCCCACAAGACGCCGGGAAGCAAGGTGGAGCCCAGGCCGAGGCTCGAGAAATAAGACAGAAAAATGCGTCGTTGCTTATTAGTGGTTCGCAAGGAGAGTCCTCGTTCCGAAAGATCGTGAGTCCCGAACGTGGACTGGAGGCAAACCACTGAGCCGGGCCTTCCCGCGAGGGATTTCCGGTCAGTTGCGATTGTAGCGCATCACGAAATCGTTCTCTGAAGGCGGCCGCGCCTGTCTACAATGAGAGAGCCCGTGGGTGCGATGCAGACCATCTTAGTGATTGATGACGATGAGGCGTTGAGAGACACCATCGGCGTGATGCTTGAAAACGAGCACTATAAGCCGGTGCTGGTGCCCGATGGGGTGACCGGTCTCGAAACGGCTCTTTCCATCAAGCCGGATCTTGTATTGGTGGATTTGCGCATGCCCGGATTGAGCGGCATCGAAGTCTGCAAGCGGGTCCGCGCCGCGAACTTCACAACGCCCGTGATCGTGCTGAGCGCGGTGGGCGACGAATTCGACAAAGTACTACTGCTGGAAATCGGCGCGGACGACTACGTGGTGAAGCCGTTCGGGACGCGCGAGCTGCTGGCTCGAATTCGGGCGCTGCTGCGACGCACAGCCCAAGGCGCCCCTCCCGCGCTCGGTTTCGCGGACGTAGAGGTGGACTTGGTCCGGCGCATGGTGAAGCGGGCGGGCAAGGAAGTACGGACGACTCGGGCAGAGTTCAACCTGTTGGCGTTTTTCGTCCAGAACCCAGGGCGTGCGCTTTCTCGTGATGTGCTGCTGAATTCCGTGTGGGGCTATGATTCGTTCCCGAACACGCGCACAGTGGACGCACACGTGGTCCGGCTGCGACAGAAGTTAGAGCCTGATCCAGAAACGCCTCGCTACTTCCTAACGATGCACGGGGTCGGGTACCGGTTCCAGCCATGAAGAGAACACTGCTGGTGGTGGATGACACCGATACGTGCGCAACGATGCTGGAGTTAGCGCTGCACGGGCTCGGTGATCTGGGGGTGGAGCGAGTGGCCAGCGCCGAGGCGGGCATGCGGGTGCTGGCGCAAGGGAATGTGGCCGCGGTGATCACGGATCTGGAACTGCCGGGGATGAGCGGGTTGGAACTGCTTGCCGTCGCACAGCATGTGCCAGTCGTGGTGGTGAGTGCGTCGCCAGATCCGGAAGCCGAAGCGAAAGTGCTGGCAGCTGGAGCATCTGCTTTTTTCCCGAAGCCTTTTTCTCCGCAGGCGATTCGTCGCAAAATGGAAGACTTACTGAAGGAGTCGCCAAATGCGTAGAATCCATACCTGGATAGCGGCGCTGTGTTTGTGTCTTCCGCTGGCTGCCCAGCAACCGGCAGCGCAGCCGGACTTGCGCGAGATCCTGGAGCGCTTGTCACGCCTGGAACAGCAGAATCGCGAGTTGACCGAGCAAGTAAAAACGCTGCAGCAGCAGTTGGGCATCGGCGCTTCGCAACCCGCGGAAGGCGTAGCGGCATCCCCGCTGGCGGAACGCGTGGACGTGGCAGAGCGTAGGGTTGCCGAGGTGGAGCAGACGCACGTGGCCACCGACAACAAACTCCCGGTCACGCTCACCGGGATGCTGCTGTTCAACAGCTACCTCAACGGGAAGGCTTCGGGAGGCACGCAGTACCCGACGCTGGCTTCGCAGACAGGAAGAGTCTCCAGCGGTGGCGCCACGTTCCGGCAAACGGTGATCGGGTTGCGGGCCGATGGCCCGACGGTTCTGGGCGGCGGCAAGGTTCGCGGATCCATCTTCATGGATTTCTTCAGTGGAAACGCGGGGTTGAGCCAAACGTTCCGCTTGCGCACTGCGAACATTGAAGTGGCCTGGAAACGGACCACGGTGGGCTTCGCCTTCGACAAGCCGCTGGTTGCGCAACGCGATCCGGATTCGATGGCGCAAGTGGGCGTATCGCCACTGACATCGGCCGGCAACTTGTGGTTATGGCAACCACAGATCCGCATCGAACAGCGGGCGAATTGGAGCGCGAACGGTGGCGTGCGCGCGCAGTTCAGTGTCTATCAGACAGCGGAAGGCGGGGCGGGCGTCGCAAGTGCGTACGCCGATTCGCTGGCTGCTTCGCGTCCTGGCTACGAAACTCGTGTCGAGTTCTGGAAGTCCTCTGGCAATCGCCGCATCGAGATTGCGCCCGGCTTCCACGCGAGCTCCACACGTGTTCTGGGGCTGAGTGCGCCCTCGCGGATTGGGACAGTGGACTGGTTGATCCGACCGATGCGCAAGCTGGAGTTTACCGGCACTTACTTCATCGGGCAGAATACCGGTGTGATTGGCGGCCTGCGTCAAGGCGTCAGCATTTTCAACGGACGCACTCCGGGCAGCTACGAAGTGCGCGCCGTCCATTCGCAGGGCGGGTGGGCGCAATTGAAGCTGACCGCCAGCAAGCGCGTGTCGGTGAATCTGTTCGGCGGGCAACAGGATGATCGCAACCGGGATTTATGGCGAGACGGGATTATGAAGAATCAGTCATACGGCGCCAACGTTATGCATCGTTGGGGTTCGAACTTCCTCACCAGTTTTGAAGCGTCCCAGACTCGCACCACCTACTCCAGCGGCACACGACTGAATCCTCACTATGACCTCGCGTTTGCGTACCTGTTCTAGGCGTCTACTGGCGGGCCTGTTGCTAGCGATCCCGCTGGCCGCTGCACCTATATCCGGACGCGTGGAATTGCGCGACTCGAAAGATGCAGCGGTACGCAAGGGCCTGGATTATTCCGGCGTGGTGGTGTGGCTGGAACCTGTCAACGCAGCGGCACCCGCGCCGAAGCTGGCGAACAAGGCGACCATGGACCAACGGGACAAGGCGTTCGTGCCGCATGTGCTGGCCATCGAAACCGGCACACAGGTCAGCTTCCCGAATTCCGATCCCATCTTCCACAACGCGTTTTCCAACTATAACGGGCAACTCTTCGACGTAGGGCTGTATCCGCCGGGAACGTCACGCAGTGTTCGCTTTGGCCGGCCCGGTATTGTGCGCGTGTTCTGTAACATCCACGCTTCGATGAGCGCCGTGATCGTAGTGCTGAACACACCTTATTATGCGGTGACGGGCAAAGACGGCACCTATCGAATTCCTGATGTTCCGCCAGGGACGTATACCCTGCATGTGTTCCATGAACGCGCGACCCAAGGCGAACTGGACAAGCTGCAACGGATGGCGGGGGTCGATGGATCGCCACAGGTTCTGCCAGTGCTGACCATTTCCGAGAGCGGCTATCTGGCGATCCCGCATTCAAACAAGTTCGGCCACGATTATCACGATCCACCGGATGAACGCGGAGTGTATCCCTCAGGGCACAAATGACCAAGCCTCCCCAACAGCACGTTTCTCTGTTGTGGCGCGTATTGCTGTCCACTTCTATCGCGATCACGCTCTTGTTCGGCGGCTTGGGCTGGGTAATTCAAGATCAGTTCACACGTAGCGCGGAGCAGTCGCTGGAAGAAGAAGTTCGCGCGAGCTTTCAAGCGTATGAATCACTATGGAAGGCGCGACTGGAAGAACTGGCCAGCGTGAGCCGCGTTCTGAGCCGCATGCCGGATATCCGCGCTGCGTTCGGCACCAACGATCAGGCGACGATTCGCGATACAGCCAGCGAAGCCTGGGATCGAGTGAAGGAGTCGGGCACGCTGCTGTTAGTGGCGACACCGAACGGTTCGATGATGGCTCCGGTGGCCGGGCCGCAAGTGACCGATCTCTCATTCATCCGCGGAGCAGCGCAGTCGTTTCCGGCGCAAGCGCGCGGGTTCGTAACGCTGGACGGGAGATTGTTTCAGATCGTGGTGACCCCGGTGTACGTAGCCACGACGCAGAGCGCGGCATTGCTGAACGTCCTGGTCGCGGGCATCGCGGTGGATTCGGAGCACGTGTCGGATCTGAAGAGCGCCACCGGAGGAAGCGACTTCGTGTTTGTCACTAATGGTAAAGTTGCGGCGTCCACATTGAACGCGGAGGCGGCCCGCGAGGTCATCCCTGATTCAGGAAACGGGCGCTTGCGATTGGCCGGTGCGGAATACTTCAGCTCGACGTTCCCGCTGACCGACCTCGAGGGTAGAGAAGTCGGGCGACTGGCGATCCTGCGGTCCTTTGAAGCGGCACAGGAGCGAATTGCGAACGTCCGTTGGCGCCTGGTGGCCTTGTGGGTTGCCGCAGTGTTTCTGGGTATCACCGCGACCTACCTGCTGACTCGACGGCTGCTGCAGCCGCTACAGCAGTTGGACGCAGCGGCAGAGGAGATCGGGCGCGGCAATTATCGAGTGCAGGTTCCGGTGGAAGGCAGCGGCGAGATTGCGCGACTGACGGAGTCGTTCAACACGATGTCGAACTCGCTAACACGGGCGCGTGAGGACCTGATCCGGCAGGAACGCATCTCCACCATCGGGCGGTTGTCGACATCGATCATTCACGATCTACGAAATCCGCTGGCGGCCATTTATGGCGGGTCCGAAATGTTGGTGGATCACAACCTGACGCCCGCACAAGTGCAACGGTTGGCCGGGAACATCTACAAGGCTTCGCGACAAGTGCAGAACATGCTGCAGGAGCTTGCCGACGTGACCAAGGGTCGCCCCCATGCTCGCGAAATGTGCCGATTGCGGGAAGTGGTACAGGCTGCCTATGATCCGCTGGCAGCGTCGGCGGAAGCCCAACGCGTCTCCGTCGATATTCAGGTCACCGAAGACGTCGAGTTGCCGTTGGATCGAGCTCCGATGGAGCGAGTGTTTCAGAACCTGATCGCCAACGCCATCGAAGCTCTACCAGCCGGTGGGCTGATCAAAGTGTCGGCCAGCGCGAGTGGCGGAGAAGTGGTGGCGTCGGTGGAAGATAGCGGGCCGGGCATCCCTGCGGAAATCGCGAACGAGTTGTTTCAGCCCTTCGTCACAGCCGGCAAGAGGAATGGACTGGGCTTGGGCCTGACGCTGGCACGCAAGACGGTGATCTCGCACGGCGGCGACTTATGGGTGGAGACGGCGAATCCGGGAGCTCGCTTTAAGATGCGACTGCCTGTTTAGCAGCCCGCTTGGGGCGCATCACGGCATCCAACTTGCGGCGCGCACTCACGATGTAGGCCTTGGCTCCGCTCTTGTTGGTAAGTCCCATCACGCGACTCACGTCGTTTAGAGGCAGTTCCTGACCGTAGTGCAGGAGCATCACGCGCGCCTCGGTCGGATCGAGGGTTTCCAGGATGAAGCGCCAATTGGTGCGGCGGCTCTGCTCCAGCTCAAACGCTTCGTGAATGTCGACCGTGGCGGTGTCTGGAAGTTCCGTAGACTGCGACTTGGCGATCCAGACGGGTTCGTTGTTGCGCTTCTGCATTGCGGTGAAGCAAAGGTTGCGCGCAATCACGTACAGCCATGTGGAGAAGCGGCAATCGCCACGATACTTGTCCAGGTTGCGATAAGCGCGGAGCAGGATTTCCTGCGCCAAGTCCGAAGCCGACTCGCGATCCCGCGTGAAGCGACACACCCAACGCGTCACGCGCGACTGATGACGCCGGAACAGTTCTTCCGCCAGATCTTGACGAGTGCGCGGCCCCCGCCCGCTTCTGTAGGTGAGAATCAGTTCTTCGTCCGTAAGGAGTTGCCACTCCTCCGGACCGATGAACGCGAGACATGGGGCAGCCATGGGGCAAGAGTAAAGGAACCGGACCCTACAGGTCGTTGCGAAGTTGTAAACAAATCGTAAATTGTGTTCCGGAGGTCAGCTGAGGCGCAACGAACAGACGCAGTTTGGGCAAGTGGGGTTGGTGGCGACGTCCAAATGGTCGCGAAACTGGGTCGCCGGGAGAGCATTGAGAACTCCCACCAAGCTCGCGTTGGCAGCGGATCCCACGGCTTTGTGGAAGAAACACGGTTGAACCATGCCATCGGCGTGTAGATAAGCGGACACCCATGGTGCGTTGCACTGTGGAGCAACCGATTGCTCCAGTCCAAGGTGAGCGCGGAAGCGCAGAAGAATCCACGAAAGGTGCTCGGGCGAATCCGCGACCAATGGGTGGAACTGGAGACGCTGTAACTGGTCCGCTAACGTTGGCAACTGATCCTGGGTCAGCGCGATCTCGTTCTGCCGGAGGATGGGCCATGGCTCGCTGCGATGAAACGCCGAGGACGTGACATCAGCGGCTAGGTAGGAGATCGATCGAATACCGAGCTTCGCGGCTTCTTCTGCCGTCGCAACCAGCGCGTGGTGATTGCGACGTTAAACAACACAGCGCGCCGCGACGGGGAAGCCGTTTGGCGCGCGCACTCCGCGCCTGAGCATCGCAAATGCATCCGGGGTCCGGCGAATCGCGTCGTGAACAGGCGCAGGTCCGTCGAACGAGACGATGACGTCATCCATACATTCCACGATGCGGGACGCGTAGCGTTCTAACAACAGGCCGGTGGAGAGGAGCGTGATCCGAATCCCGCGCTCGCGGAGAGGTCTGCAAAGCGCGAACAATTCGGGGTTCATCAGCGGCTCACCACCGGTGAAGACCACCTGGCGCGTCCCCAGTTGCTCAATGGAATCTAACTGTTGTTGGAGTTCCTCCACCGAAAATGAGCGCGAAGCGGATCGGGCTGATCTTTATTCACCGGCACGGGCGGGGCATGCAGGTACTCGACGAAATCGCCATTCCAGCGCTAATGCGCCTGCCACATGGTGCGTAACTTTGGGACCCACAAGGTCTCGCCGTATTGACCGACCCTGCGGTGAAGCACGATCGGGGCTTGCCCGGACAAGGCCCAGCCGAGCGCGGCCGCAGATCCTACGACCGGGGCGACACAGACGAAAGCCGCACCCGCCGTGGCGCGCTCCAGCCAGGAGATCGTCCAGCGTGTGGAGACTCGACCGGCCAAGCGCGGCGCGAGCGATGCGGAAGGTGCAGCCATCGTCAGTTGGTTAGACTGACCTCCCGCACGCCCAGGAACGCATTAGTGCGTTTGGTAGTCCTCCATCGGCGGGCAAGCGCAGACGAGATGTCGGTCGCCGTAGACGTGATCGATGCGGCCCACTGGCGGCCAGTACTTGTTCTGGACCGCTGAGACACCATCGGGGAAACAGGCCTCCATGCGCGCATAGGGGCGATTCCAGTCGGAGGCCAGATCCACCGCGGTATGCGGCGCGTGGCGCAGCGGTGAGTCCGCGATGGCGTACTTGCCGCTGGCGACTCCGTCGATCTCCTTGCGAATTGCGAGCATCGCATCGCAGAAGCGATCGAGTTCATACTTCGATTCGGATTCGGTCGGCTCAATCATCAGCGTGCCAGGGACTGGGAAGCTCATGGTCGGCGCGTGGAAGCCGTAGTCGATGAGTCGTTTGGCTATATCGTCAACGGTCACGCCCGTGGAGTCTTTGAACGCTCGTGGATCAAGGATGCATTCGTGTGCGACACGTCCGTTGTGGTTCTTGTAGAGCAGCGGAAACGCACCGGAGAGTCGAGCCGCGACGTAGTTGGCCGCGAGGATGGCGACTTCGGTCGCGCGACGCAGGCCAGGGCCGGCCATCATCAACATATACGCGTAGGAGATAACGAGAATCGAAGCGGAGCCGTAGGGTGCGGCCGACACAGGGCCTGCAGGCGCCTTACCACCATCCAGCATGAAGTGGCCGGGCAGGAACGGCTTCAAATGGGCGCGCACGCCGATGGGGCCCATGCCGGGACCACCGCCGCCGTGAGGGATGCAGAAGGTCTTGTGCAGGTTGATGTGCGAAACATCGGCACCGTAATCGCCGGGGCGCGAGAGCCCGACCTGAGCATTGAGATTCGCGCCATCCAGGTACACCTGGCCACCGTGCTTGTGAATGATGTCGCAGATCTCGCGAATGCGTTCTTCGAAGACACCGTGGGTCGAAGGGTAGGTGACCATTACCGCCGCGAGGTTCGCGGAGTGTTGTTCGGCTTTCACCGCGAGATCAGCCACATCGACGTTGCCGTTCGCATCGCAGGCAACGACTTCAACCTCCATTCCCGCCATGTGTGCGGACGCGGGATTCGTGCCGTGCGCGGACGACGGGATCAGGCAGACGTTGCGATGCAGATCGCTGCGGCTGCGATGATACGCGCGGATCGCCAGCAAGCCCGCGTATTCGCCCTGTGCGCCGGAGTTCGGCTGCAACGAAACGGCATCGTAGCCGGTGATCGCGCACAAGAATTGTTCCAGATCATGGAACATCTGCTGGTAACCGACGGCCTGTTCTTTTGGCGCAAACGGATGCAGTGCATTGAACTCCGGCCAGGAGATCGGCAGCATCTCCGTTGTTGCGTTCAACTTCATCGTGCAGGAACCAAGCGGGATCATCGCGCGGTCGAGCGCAAGGTCGCGATCGTTCAGGCGGCGGATGTAGCGCAACATCTCGGTTTCCGAGCGATAGCGGTGGAAGACGGGATGTGTGAGTAACGGTGTGGTGCGCTGCAGTGGCTTCGGCAGTTCCGGGGTTACTGAGTCAGCAAGCTGGTCGCCGCCGAAGGCCCGCACGACTGCGGCCAGGGTCGCGGAGGTGGTTGCTTCATCGAGCGAGATACCGATCGCCGCGTCGGGTCCACATTCGCCCGCGACGATCACACGCAGGTTCAGATTCTCGGCCTCGGCGCGGCCCACGATTGCTTCCTGCTTCGCGCCGACGGCAATCGTAAGGGTATCGAAGAAGTTGCGATTCAGGATGCGGCAACCCAGCTTGTCGAGTGCGGCTGCCAGCGTCGCAGTCTTGCGGCGAATCTCCGTCGCTATGGCCGTGAGACCTTCGGGGCCGTGATAGACGGCATAGAACGACGCGATCACTGCGAGCAATACCTGAGCGGTGCAGATGTTCGAGGTCGCCTTCTCGCGGCGGATGTGTTGTTCACGCGCCTGCAGTGCCAGACGATAAGCCGGGTTACCGTGCACGTCGACAGAGACACCGATCAGGCGACCCGGCAAGGCGCGCTTGTGGGCATCCCTCACCGCCATGAAAGCAGCATGCGGACCGCCGTAGCCCATCGGGACGCCGAAGCGTTGCGCGGAACCGATCGCCACATCCGCACCGAGTTCGCCGGGCGAGGCCAGCAGCGTGAGCGCCAGCAGATCGCACGCAAGCACTGCGACGCCTCCATGCGCATGCACCGTCGCGATGGCATGGCGATAGTCGCGAATCTCGCCGAAGGTGTCCGGATATTGGAAGATGGCGCAGAAGTAGTCGTCGTTGAGCGCGGGCCCTGCGGGATCGTCGATCACCAGCGTCCAGCCCAGCGGCTCAGAGCGCGTCTTCAACAGAGCGATACTCTGCGGATGCAGATTGCGGTCGACGAACACCTTGGTCGATTCCGATTCGGCGGAGCGCTGCGCCAGAGCCATCGCTTCGGCGGCAGCCGTCGCTTCATCGAGCAACGACGCGTTCGCGATATCGAGTCCGGTGAGATCCGCGATCATCGTCTGGAAATTGAGCAGCGCTTCGAGACGCCCTTGACTGATCTCCGGTTGATAGGGCGTGTAGGCCGTGTACCAGCCGGGATTCTCGAGGACGTTGCGCTGAATGACGGCGGGCAGGATGGTCCCGGAGTAGCCCATGCCGATCAGGGATGTGCGCACTTGATTGCGCGAAGCGACTTCGCGCAGCTTGGCGATGGCTTCCGCCTCAGAAAGGGCCGTGCCCATATCTAGCGGCTGCTGTTGACGAATCGAATCGGGCACGGTCTGCGAGATCAGTTCGTCGAGTGACGACACACCCACAGCCGCGAGCATCTCTTGAATATCCTGCGGCGAAGGCCCGATGTGCCGCCGCGCGAAATCGAGTTCTTGCAAGTGGGTCATGATTTCTTCGTATACTTCTGATATTCCGCTTCGTCCATGAGGTCAGAGAGTTCGCCCGCCTGTTCGAACTTCAATTTGAAGAACCAAGCAGCGCCTAGAGGATCCGAATTCACCAACGCAGGATCGTCCACGATGGTGTTGTTCACTTCCGTGACTTCGCCGGTGAGCGGCGAGTAGACATCCGATGCGGCCTTCACTGATTCGACAGTGGCGGCTTCCCCGCCCTTCTTCACCTTCTGCCCGACCTTTGGCAGTTCGACAAACACCAGATCCCCGAGCTGTTCCTGCGCATAGTCGGTGATGCCGACGGTCGCGATCTCCCCGTCAACGCTCAGCCATTCGTGGTCTTTCGTGTATTGTTTCTCGGTTGCCATCGTGTTCTCCTCTAGCGTTTGTATCGATTGGCCACAAAGGGCAGTTGCGCCACGCTGACGGGGTGGCGTTCGCCGCGGACCTCGGCATAGAGGCGAGTTCCGATTGCTGCAAGTCCGGTGGGGACGTAGCCCATGCTCACGGGTCCGTTCACGGTGGGGCCGAAGCCTCCGGAGGTGACGGTCCCGATCACATCGGGCGAAGTCTCGGTGGCGAAGATAGAAGCCCCAGCACGCACGGGGCGGCTCTCCGGCTTCAATCCGACGCGGCGGCGGGACGTTCCGTTGGCGAGTTGTGCCAGGATCACGTCGGCTCCGTGAAACTCTCCGCTACGGCGGCTTTTCTGGATCGACCATTCGAGCCCGGCTTCAACCGGGGTCGTGGTGAGATCGATGTCATTGCCGTAGAGACACAGCCCAGCTTCGAGCCGCAAACTGTCGCGCGCGCCCAAACCGATGGGCTGCACGTTCGTGTTCTTGAGCAGTTGATCCCACAGGTCGCCGGATTGTTCGGCCGGGACCGAGATTTCAAAGCCGTCTTCGCCGGTGTAGCCGGAGCGGGAGACGAAACATTCGATGCCCAGGATGGATTCCCAGCGCGCGTCCATGAATCGCATCGAGGCCACGCCCGGAGCGTAGGGCGACAACGCGGCTTCCGCCAGCGGCCCTTGAAGCGCCAGCAATGCGCGATCCGCGAGTACGTCGACTTCGCATACGTCTTCCAGTCCGGCACGCAGTAAAGCTTCGTCTTCAGTTTTGCGCGAGGCGTTCACCACCAGGAACAGATACGAACCGGCGTTGGCGACCATCAAGTCATCGGATATGCCTCCGCCATCGACGGTGAACAATGCGTAGCGCTGGCGACCGGGGTGCAGCGAGGCGATATCGGCCGTGACCAAACGCTCGAGTGCGCGGGCGGCATCCGCCACGTTGCCAGAGCGGGGGCGCAGAGCGATCTGACCCATGTGCGAGACGTCGAAGAGTCCCGCGGCGGCTCGGGTGTGGAGGTGTTCTTTAAGGACGCCCGCTGCGTACTGCACCGGCATCTCGTAGCCCGCGAACGGGACCATGCGCGCGCCCAGAGCTATGTGTCGCGAGTGAAGCGGGACCTGTTTCAACGACTGTTCCGACATAGGGCTCTCCTTCCGGCCGAAGCCTTCCGAGTGCCCCCTCTGTCGGTTTGCCTGAGAACGTTATCCCTTGGGCGGGCAGTCACCGTTTGCGCGGCCTGCCTCT
>CANIIC010000057.1 GCA_947467395.1 Bryobacterales bacterium | reverse complement strand
TACGCCAAGACGGTTCACAAGCAGTTAGTCGATGCCGGGTTCCGTGCGGACTTGGACGATCGCAATGAGAAGGTGAACTTCAAGATTCGCGAAGCGCAGATGCAGAAGATCCCGTACATGCTGGTGGTCGGCGATCGCGAAGCGGAAGCGGGCACAGTGGCCGTGCGTCATCGCAAGCATGCGGACATGGGAGTGAAGTCGGTGGCCGACTTTATTGCGATGTTGCAGGATCAGGTCGACAACAAGGCGACCAACGAGTAGCTCTTAAGTCGCGCGCTGTTGCTGGCGGTTGAAGGCCCACCAAATGCCGAAGGCCGCCAGCAGCAGCGTCGTCGAGAAGCTGCACACACCCCACCAACCCGCCAGATTCCAGAAGTACGCGCAGAAGTACGACCCCAGCGCTCCGCCGGTGAACGAACAGGTCATGTAGATCATGTTCAGCCGACTGCGGGCTTCGGGCACTAACCCATAGATCCGCGTTTGATTCGAGACGTGGCCGAACTGTTGGCCGAGATCGAGCAGCACGACTCCGAAGATGAACGCGGCGAGGTTCGTGCCGAACGCCCACAGGATCACGTACGCGGCGAGCATCATGAAGATCGAATAGAGCACGTTGCGCTTGCCGCCGCTGCGATCGACCAGTCTTCCTGCAAGTGGAGCGGCCATGGCTCCTGCGGCTCCGATCAAGCCGAACATCCCCGCGCCCTTGCTGGTGTAGTTGTAGGGCGGGCCTTCCACGAAGAACACCATCGAGGTCCAGAAGCCGCTGAACACGCAGAACATCAGCGTGTTGATCATGACGGCTTCGCGCAGTATGCGTTGTTCGCGCCACAGCGGGCCGATGCTCTTCACCAGTTGCGGCCACGTGAGACTGGAACTGCGTCCGGTCATCGGCAGCATCTTGAACATCAGCGTGGCCATGACGAGCATGATCACCGTTGCGCTGAAGAAAACGGCTCGCCAACCGAAGACTTCGCCGACCCAGCCGGAATACGTGCGCGAGATGAGGATCCCGACCAACAACCCGCCGAGCACCGTACCCACAACTTTCCCGCGCGAGCCTTCGGGCGCTAGCTGCGCGGCGAACGGCGTGGTGATGTGGTTCACGGAGGCCGAGGCGCCACAGAGGAACGTCGCGAGCATTAGGATCGGCACCGTTTGCGCGGTGGCCATGAGCAGAAGCGCGATGGCGGCCGCCGCGATCATGCCGGAGATGAGATAGCGACGCTCGCGAATATCGCCGAGGGGGACAAAGACAAGTTGCGCGATGCTGGCACCGGCCATGCCAAGCATGGCGACGGTCCCGGTGGTGGCAGCGCTGAGGTGAAACTCGCGCGCGATGTCGGGAAGGAGTGGTTGGGCGTAGTACAGATTGGCGACCACCGTACCGACAGTGATCGCCATCAACCGGAATACGCCCGGACGAACTTGGGGGTGCACCTAGGTTTGGGTGACTAGCTCTGGAAGGTACGGCGAGCGCGGTCGAGGCCGTCTTCCATCATCTCGGCGGCGTCTTCGGCGAGGTCCTGGCCACGGGCGTAGAGATCGCGGCCGCGATCCAGCGCATCGCGGCTGGCGTCGGCCAGCTTGTCGCGGCCTTCGCGCGCCTTCTTGCCGAGATAGCGGCGGGTTTCTTCGCCAGACTGCGGGGCGAACAGCAGCGCAAGCGCGGCTCCAAAGCCGGCGCCGGCGACGAACCAAACCACTTTGCTGGAGTTGTTGTTCATGTTTTTATTCTACGCGGAAGCGTGGTTCTTGTGAAAAAGAAACGGCCCACCGCGACGTGAATCGCGATGGGCCGAAGTCTTAACGAACAGTTCGTTTATTCGATGGCGAAGACCGACACGGAACCGCCTTCCGGCACCGTGGGGACGCCTTCCACCGTACGCGCGATGGTGTTGTTCATGCCGTTGGCGTCGCCGCCCCAGCCGGACACGACCGCGATGTACTGCTTGCCATCCAACAGGAACGTCGACACGGGAGCTTCGACACCGCTGCCGGTCGGGTATTCCCACAGGACCTTGCCATTCTTGGCGTCGAACGCGCGCACCTTGCGATCATTGGTGCCGCCGCTGATGACGATGTCGCCACCGGTGGCCAGCATGGAGCCCCAGTTCGGGCTCTTCGCGAAGTTGTGTTCCCACACCTTCTTGCCGGTGTCGACGTTCCACGCCTGCACCTGACCGAAGTATGCGGTCGATTGCGGCTGCACGATCGGCCCGCCCATGTTCACGAACGTGTAGCCCTTGCCGGCCACGTAATCGCCGACCTTCTGGCCTTCGATCGAGCCGCAAACGTTGTCATTGGCGGGGACGTAGATCATGCGCGTCTTGGGGCTGAAGGCGATGGGAGGCCAGTTCTTGCCGCCGTGCAGGCCCGGGCAGAAATCGGCGCGCTTGCCGGTGCTGGGCTTGTGCGCGGGATCCACATCGGGACGGCCCGTCTTCGGGTCGATGCTCTTGAAGACGTTCTGGTAGACGAACGGCTTGCCTTCGACGAACTTGATGGCGCCGCCGTCGCCGCGGTCGAGGAACCACATGTAGCCGTCACGCGCGACGTCGATCAGGCCCTTGACCGTGCGGCCGTTGCGCTGATAGTCGACCAGGATCGGAGGCGACACTTCGTCCCAATCCCAGGAATCGTTCGGGTGGTACTGATGATGACCCTTGATCTTGCCGGTGGCGACGTCGATCGCGATGGTGGACGCGGTGTAGAGGTTGTCGCCGGGGCGCTGATCGCCCATCCAGGGGCCGCCGTTACCGGTGCCGAAGTAGGCGGTGTTGGTGGCGATGTCATAGTTTCCGGTCACCCACACAGGGGCTCCGCCGGTCTTCCAGTAGTCGCCCTTGGGCCACGTTTCGCTGCCCGGTTCGCCGGGGGCGGGAACCGTGTAGGTGCGCCAGGCTTCCTTGCCGGTCTTCACGTCGACCGCGACCACATAGCCGCGAACGCCGACTTCACCGCCGGAAACGCCGACCATCACCTTGCCATTGGCCACAAGCGGGGCCATCGAAGTGTAGTAGCCGCTCTTGTTGTCGCCGACGTTGGTGGACCACGCAACGCGGCCGGTTTGGGCGTCGAGCGCGATCAATTCAGCTTCCACCGAAGCGAAGAAGACCTTGTCTTCGAACAGAGCCACGCCGCGCGGGTTATCGTGCAGCACGACCGAGCCCTGCGTGCGCGGCTTGCGATAGCGCCACAGGATGTTGCCGGTCTTGGCTTCATAGGCGATCAGCTGGCCGTTCGGCGTCGGCACGAACATCGCGTTGCCGTTCACCAGCGGCGGGGCTTCGTGGGGGCGCAGTTCGCCGGTATTGGCGGTCCACACCAGCTTCAGCTTCGACACGTTGCCGGTGTTGATCTGGCTCAGCGGGCTGTAACCCCAACCGTCGTAGGTGCGGCGGATCATCAGCCAGTCGCCGTCGGCCGGATTCTTCAAACGGGCTTCGGTGACGGACGGGTAATTCGCCAGCGCCGGCGGGATCGGGGGCAGGGCGTCTTTGCCTTTGCCTTGCTGCGCTTGCGTCGGACTGCTGATGGTCAGCACCAAGCCTGCGGATACCGCGGCCACCGCAAGGCCGCTGATCGAGAACTTCTTAAGAGTGGATGGGCTCACTAGGGCCTCCTTAAACGTTAGAAGTTATGATACAACGCCGAACGTCGCAGGAGGCAGGGTTAGACGAGTAGCCAACGGCGCATGGCGGCGCTGACGGCTTCCGGGCGCTCCATGGTGGACATGTGGCCGGCTTCGGGGATCAATTCCAGAACAGCTCCGGGGATCGCTACGGCGATCTCTTCGTGGCGAACCGGCGGGCTCCAAATGTCGTCTTTGCCGGTGAGTACCATCGTTGGGCACTTTACCAAGGGCAGCACCGTGCGCGCATCAGGCCGACCGAGCAGGGCTTCCTGTTGGATCAGGAACTGCTCCGGCGTCTTGCGCTCGAACATTTGGATGATGGCTTCCACCAGCGGGGTGTCGTTCTGGCGATAGCTGGGGATCATGCCCTTGAGCCACTCATGGGCCATGGCTCGGATGCCCTGCTTGAAGGCGATGTCGAGCAGGAAGCGGCGGCCTTTTTCCTCTTCCTTGCCGTGATCGCCACCCGCGAGCGGAGCGGTGCCGGTGTTCATCACGGAGAGGTGCGTGACGCGTTCGGGAGCCATGCGATACACCTCGAAGGCAACGCGTCCCCCCATGGAATGTCCGGCCAGTGCGAATTTCGCAGGTGCTGCCGCGAGCGTCGCCTCGGC
This sequence comes from Bryobacterales bacterium, assembly GCA_947467395.1. Lineage (GTDB taxonomy): Bacteria > Acidobacteriota > Terriglobia > Bryobacterales > Bryobacteraceae > Palsa-187. Next base: position 16,480 of record CANIIC010000057.1, on the reverse strand, counting down.
CATCTTGACCAACGACGTGTGCTCCATGGTCCATTCCATGGACACACCGTCAGCGATATCGGAAAGTGCGGCGATCTGCGCGTCCCACACGGTGTGATCGCACATCAGGCCGGGCAACAGGATGAGAGGGAGCTTGTTCGACACTCCCTCTATTGTGCCTTGCAGCTAAAGCTGGCTGCATCCTTCGTGTCGCCGGTGCCGTTGTAGACGGCGGTCTGCGGGAACGGACACAGCGGACGGGTGCGGTCCACCTGACCGGCCGTCGAGTGTGATGCGAGCATCTTCTCCGGGGCCTTGCCCTGTTCCACCCACTGCTCCATCAGCGTGACCGCGTCGAAGCTGTTGGGGCCATCGCCACCGTTGCAGTGGGTCATGCCGGGGGCCATGAACAGGCGCAGGTTCTGGTCGATCTTCGGCACCCCGCCTGATTTCTTCGCAACGCTGTTGTAGTAGTTGATGCTGTTGCCCGGCGCGATCAACTGATCGTTCCAGCCGTGGTACATCAGCAGGCGGCCTTTGTGGCCGAAGAACTTACTGAGGTCAGGATTGATGGCGTTGTTCAGGCCGTTGTCGGTTTTGTCGAACTTGTCGATGTCGGCGAAATCGAGCTTCATGGCGTCCCAATTCGGATCTTTGAACATCACGAAACGGAAGGTGTCGGCGGCGACGTCGGCGGGCTGCTTGCCGGCGAGGATGGTCCAGCCCATCTCACTGCCCGGTTCCAGTGGGGGGAAGATCTCGGCCTTGTTGCGAGGGTTGGTGGCAGCGGTGTAGATCTGCTTCGCGGCGGCCACTTGATCGGCATTCAAACAACCGCTGGTCGCGCCATTCGCGCACAGCGTCACGGCGGGATCGAACTTGCATTTGCGCGGATTGTCGATGACACCGTCGCTCACGCCATCGAGGGCGTCGCAGGCCTTCAGCGCGGCGGCGTGCAGCGTTTGTAGATCCTTGGTTTCGAGGAAGCTGTTCGGCGTCTTATGCACGGCCTGATACACCCACAGCGACCACGCATGCAGGTGGATCATGTAATTCGCGGGCGCGCCGGCGACGATGCCGTCGAAGTCATTCGGGTAACGCTGCGCTTCGGTGAGGCCCTGCTTGCCGCCCGTGGAGCAGCCCACCCAATACGAGTAGCGGATCGGGCTGCCGTAGAAGTTTTCGATGATCTGCTTGGCCTTGAGCACCATCTCATGCTCGCTGCGATAGGCGTAGTCGATCAGTTTTTCCGAATGATCCAGCGCGAAGGTGCCGCGTGCGCCGACGTGGCCGGTGTCGGTGGAACTCGACGCGTAGCCGCGCGCGATGGCATCGGCGAGTGCGGTGTAGCTGATCACCCCGGCCCAGCCGCCATTGCCGACGGCCTGATACTTGCCGTTCCAGTTGGAAGCGGGGAGCCAGACTTCCACCTTGATGTCGGAATCCTTCGACGGAGTCAGCGTCGCGGTGACGCGGCAGAAGCTGGGGAGGTTCGCGTACGGGTTCGGTCCCTTGCCCTTGCCGCCTTTCCCGTCGGCGGCGCCGGGAACTTGAAACGCACCCGGCGCGATGACGGCGGCAGAGGTGACGGTGCCATTTTCGAGCTTTAGAGACGAGATGCTTTCGCAGGTGGCCGCAAAGGTCGGCAGCGCGGCGAGCAATAAAGACAGGGTTAGGGTGCGCACAAGAACTCCTTTTATTCGCTTGAGTGTATCAACTCAGGTTCAGATTTGGATGACGACGCGGCCGCGGATTTTGCCTGCGAGAATCTCTTCTCCGGCGGCGAAGACTTCGGCCAGCGGGCGGACCTGAATCATCGCATCGAGCTTGTCGAGCGGCAGGTCGGTAGCTAGACGCGACCAGATTTCGAGGCGTCCGGCTTTGTCGACCTTCGGCGAATCGATGCCCAGTAGGTTCACGCCGCGCAGGATGAACGGGAAGACGGTGGTGTTGAGCGCGGCTCCGCCAGCAAGTCCGCAGGCGGCGACGCTGCCGCGGCCTTCGAGGGTGCGCAGGACGGCGGCGAGGGTGTCTCCGCCGACGGAATCGATCGCTGCGGCCCAGCGCTCTGTTTCGAGCGGGCGCTTCGACGGAGCCGCGAGTTCGGTGCGGTCGATGAGGGTCGTCGCGCCGAGGGAGCGGAGGTAGTCGTGCTGTTCCGGACGTCCTGTGGAGGCGGCAACCTTGTAACCGAGCTTGGCGAGAATCGCGACGGCGGTGCTGCCCACTCCTCCGGCCGCTCCGGTGACTAACACTTCGCGACCACCGGGTTTGAGGCCGTGGTGTTCCAGTGCGATCACGGCTTGCATGGCCGTGAAGCCGGCCGTGCCGATGCCCATCGCCTGCACCAGCGTCATGTTCTTCGGTAGGGGAACAATGTACTTCGCGTCGAGCCGAGCGAGTTCGGAATAGCCGCCCCACATGGTTTCCGAGGTGCCGCAGCCGGTGATGACGACGGGATCGCCGGGTTGGAATTCGGCCGATGTGGACTCTTCGACGGTGCCCGCAAAGTCCACGCCTGGAATCATGGGGTAGCTGCGGATTACGCCGGGTTTGCCGGTGACCGCCAAGCCGTCTTTGTAGTTCAGGCTGGAATAGACGATACGCACCAGCACTTCGCCCGGCGGCAATTGGGTGCGGTCGATTTGTTCAATGGATGCGGAGGTTTGTGTAACAAGGACAGCTCGGAACGTCGTCACACTGGGTATCATAGACGATTCCCGCATGACGACTACTTCCGCTCCGCTTCGCCCTTTTCTTCCCCTGTTGTTGCTGCTGTTCGTGGGCAGCGGCTGCGCCGCCTTGATCTACGAGATCGTGTGGTTCCAGCTGTTGCAACTCGCGATCGGATCGTCGGCCGTGTCGCTGGGCGTGCTGCTCGGCACGTTCATGGGCGGCATGTGTCTGGGGAGCCTGCTGCTGTCGCGCAAGGTATCGACGCAGGAGCATCCGTTGCGGGTGTACGCCAAGTTGGAATTCGGCATCGCGGTCTGCGGGCTCGCGGTGTTGTTTCTGATTCCCTTGCTGGATCGTTTGTATGCGGGGGTGGCGCAGTTCGGGCTGACGGGAGTAATTCCGCGTGCGGTCGTGGCGTCGATGTGTTTGATCCCGCCGACGTTGCTAATGGGCGCGTCGTTGCCGGCGATCGCGCGGTGGATTGAGACCACGCCGGAAGGAATCAGCTGGCTGGGGTTCTTCTACGGCGGCAACATTGTCGGTGCGGTGGCCGGATGTTTGCTGGCCGGGTTCTACCTGCTGCGCGTGTTCGATATGGGCGTGGCGACGTATGTAGCGGTCGCGCTGAATATTGTGGTCGGAGGGCTGGCGTGGCTGCTGGCGGGGCGTGCTCCGTATGTGGCTACGGAGCGTTCGGCGGCTGCTTCGGTGGATGTCCCGGGTAAGCGCGCAGTGTTCCTGACGATCGCGATTTCTGGCGCGTGCGCGCTCGGTGGAGAGGTGGTGTGGACGCGGCTGCTCGCGACGCTGATGGGCGCGACGGTGTACACGTTTTCGATCATCCTGGCGGTGTTCCTGATTGGGCTGGGGATCGGAAGTACGGCGAGTTCGTTGATGCTGCGCGATGCGGCTCGTGCGCGGACCGCTCTGGGCTGGATTCAGTTGCTGGCTGCGGGAGGTATCGCTTGGACGGCGTACATGCTGGCCGATTCGCTGCCCTACTGGCCGGTGAATCCGTTGCTGGCGTCGAGCGCGTGGTTCAACTTTCAAGTGGATCTGGCGCGCGCGTTCTGGACCGTGCTGCCTCCGGCGTTGATGTGGGGCGCAAGTTTCCCGTTAGCGATGGCCGCGGTGAGTGCGCCGGGTCAGGATTCGGCTCGTGTGGCGGGCGAAACGTACGCGGCGAATACGGTGGGCGCGATTGTGGGGGCGCTGCTGTTCAGCGTCGTGCTGGTGCCGTGGGTCGGGACGCAGAACGCGCAACGGGTGTTGATGGGGCTGGCCTTGTTGAGTGCCTTGATCGCGCTGTGGCCGATGGTGAAGACCTCGCACACAGAATCGGGAAATACGGTGGGCGGGGTGATCGTGATTCTTTCCGTGGGCGCGATCCTTGCCCTGATGCGCAGTTTGAGCCCGGTGCCATGGGTTCCTCTGGCGTACGGGCGGCGCGCGATCACAACGATAGGTGTCGGCGAGGCGTTGTACGTGGGCGAGGGGATCAACTCCTCGATCGTGATTTCGCAGTTGACGGGCGGGCAGCGCTATTTCCATGTGTCCGGCAAAGTGGAGGCGTCGACGGAACCCTTCGATATGCGGCTGCAGCGCATGCTGGGGCACATTTCCGCGCTGTCGCATCGGGATCCGAAGTCGGTGCTGATCGTGGGCTTCGGCGCGGGCGTCACGGCGGGTTCGTTCACGCGCTACGCGGGGATGGAGCACATCGTGATTTGCGAGATGGAGCCACTGATTCCCCCGGCCGCGACGAAGTATTTCGCCAACGAGAACTACAGCGTACTGACCGACAAGCGGACAGAAGTTCACTACGACGATGCGCGGCACTTTGTGCTGACGACGCCGCAGAAGTTCGACATCATTACGTCTGATCCCATCCACCCGTATGTGAAGGGCGCGGCGACGCTGTATTCGAAGGAATATTTTGAGATCGCCAAGCAGCATCTGAATCCCGGCGGCGTGATCACGCAGTGGGTGCCGCTGTATGAGAGCGATCTGGAAACGGTGAAGAGCGAAATCGCGACGTTCTTTGAGGTGTTCCCGAACGCGACCATTTGGGCGAATAACTACAACGGCGAAGGCTACGACGTGGTGCTGCTGGGGCAGAACGAGCCGACGAAGATCGATCTGGATGCGGTGCAGCAACGCTTGGATCGTGAGCCCAAGGTGGCGGAATCCCTGGCGCAGGTGGGGATCAATAACGCCGTCCAGTTGTATTCGAACTATGCTGGCCGCGCGAACGACATGCGCGATTTTCTAGCGGACGCAGCGATCAACACGGACCTGAATCTTCGCCTGCAGTATCTGGCGGGGATGGGCGCGAACAACCAGGGGGCCCCGCAGATCATGGAACAGATTCAGCGCTATCGGCGCTTCCCGGGCGATTTGTTCACGGGGTCGGTGGAGACGCTGGATCAGATGCGTTCCGCGCCGGTGCGTTGAAGATCAGGCTGAGACAGGTTACCCCGGCCTCAGCCTTGATGAGTTCAGAGATATCGACCGTGCGCACGGCGTGGCCGCGGGATTTCAAGAGCGCCTGCGTTTTCGGGTACGTGCTCGGCATCAGCAGGTTGTCGCCGACGCGCAGGACGTTCGCAGCGTGCGGCTCGGGCGCGTCGAGGAACTCGATGCCGCAGAAGCCGTCGAGATCGAGCCACTCGCGATTGCCGAGCACGGTGTTGTCTCCGATCCACGTGCAAGCGGTCTTCAGGTGGAGACAGTTTCGAATCTCTACCGGTGTCACCCAGTAGCCGAAGGGCGTGACGAGTTGCGCCAGCTGCTGGATGCCCTGGAAGTTCGTCCGTCGCGAGCGGCCGACATAGAGGGTCTTGCCGATCTGCATCACGTCACCGCCGTCGAGCGTGGCGGGAGCCTCCGTGAAGCGCAGCTCGCGATAGGGGCGGAGCGCGTCGGCGATGCTGGGCGATTCGCCGCGACGGGACTCGGCTCCCAGGCGCGTGAGAATCGCGACCTCGTCCAGGACGATCGCGGGGTCTTCGACAAAAACGCAGTCCGGATGGTCGGGCAGGGCGGGGAGGTTGAGAACGTTCACGCCGAGGTCGGCGAGCGCGGCGCAGTAGGCGGAGTGCTGGTGTCGGGCGAGGGGAAGGTCGATGGGCTCGCGGTGTTGGAACGTGAGTTCGCAGTCGGCGATGCGCGGGCTGATCTGGCGGGTGAGGGCGGTAAGCAAGCCACTATTATGTCCCCCTTGCGCTCCTTTGCCGCTTGGCATAGGCTCTAAGGGCTGAAATTTGTAAGTGCCCGAAGTCCGGGCTCGGAGATGCCGTGTCGCGAAATTTCACTCGTTCCTTCGTCGCAGCGGTCGCGTTGCTGGTCTCCCTGGGATACTTGCGCTCGCAGTCAACCGCGACCTCTGCGGGTTCCTCGGAGCGTGCGCTGGTTGACCGGTATTGCGTTGGCTGCCATAGCGACAAGCTGAGAACCGGCGAATTAACGCTCGAAAAGCTTGACCTTTCGAATCCCGTCACGCATGCGGAGACGTGGGAGAAGGTGATTCGCAAGCTGCGCACCGGCTCGATGCCGCCGCAGGGGATGCCGAAGCCGGATCCTGTGGCGATCGACAAACTTGCGACTTATTTAGAGACATCCTTAGACAAGGCCGCGATGGCCAAGGCCAACCCGGGGCGCGCGACGCTGCACCGGATGAATCGGGCGGAGTTTCAGAATTCGGTTCGCGACCTGTTGGGCTTGGAGATTGACGCGGCGCAGTTGCTGCCTCCCGATGACGAAAGCTACGGATTCGATAACAACGCCGACGTGCTGGGTGTGTCACCGGTCCTCCTGGAACAATACGTGAACGCTTCGGCGAAGGTCGCGCGGCTGGCGGTGGGCGATCCCAACATTAGTCCTGTGGCTGCGACCTACAAGACGCGGCCGGACCTGTCGCAGTTGAATCGCATGGAAGGTATGCCGCTGGGTACGCGCGGCGGGCTGCTGGTGACGCATAACTTCCCGCTCGATGCCGAGTACACGATCAAGATGGTGCTGGCGCGCAATACGGTGGACGTGATTCGCGGATTGGAAGAAGTGAGCGAAGTCGAGATTCTGATCGACAACGCGCGCGTGTTCCTCACCAAAATCGGCGGCAAGGAAGATACGGACAAGGTCACGGTGAATCCGAACGCGATGATGGCGGAGATGGCCACGCGGCTCACGGCCAAGGTGCCGGTAACGGCGGGCCCGCACAGGGTGGCGGCGACCTTTATCAAGAAGAACGGGGCTCAAGAGGACTATATCCTGCAGCCGTTCCTGCGGTCGACCCTCGATCCGGTAAATGAAGCAGGATTGCCGCATCTGGAAGCGATGATCGTGGCGGGTCCCTACAATGCGACGGGAGTGAGCGCGACGCCGAGCCGCACGAAGATTTTCACGTGTACGCCGAAACAGTCGAGTGATGAAGTCACTTGCGCTCGCGAGATCTTCGGCAAGCTTGCGCGCCAGGCATATCGGCGTCCGGTGAATGATCGCGATCTGGAGCCGCTGCTCAGCTTCTATCAGGCGAGCCGCAATCGCGGGGGCAATTTCGATCAGGGCATCGAGAGCGGCATCCGCATGATCCTGGCCGATCCACAGTTCATCTACCGTTTCGAGCCGGAGCCGGCGAACGTGCCGGTGGGGAGCTCCTATCGTGTGAGCGATCTGGAACTCGCGTCGCGGCTTTCGTACTTCCTGTGGAGCAGCTTGCCGGATGAGACGCTGCTGACGCTGGCGGGGCAGAGCAAGCTGCGCGACAACGCCGTGCTGGAACAACAGGTGCGCCGCATGCTGGCCGATCCGAAGGCGGACGCGTTGGTGGACAACTTCGCTTCGCAGTGGCTGTTCCTGCGCAACATCAAGAACACGTTCCCCGATCCGCAGGAGTTCCCGAACTTTGACGATAACCTGCGCCAGGATCTTCGTAAAGAGACGACCATGCTGATCGGCAGCATCTTCCGCGAAGATCGCCCGGTGCTGGAATTGCTGGATGCCGATTACACGTTCGTGAATGAGCGCGTCGCGCGGCACTACGGCATCGAAGGTGTGTATGGGCCCCGCTTCCGTCGTGTGAAGATTACCGATGACGCGCGTCGCGGGCTGCTGGGGCAGGCGAGCATCTTGTCCGTCACTTCGCACACGACGCGTACGTCGCCGGTGTTGCGCGGGAAGTGGATTCTGTCGAATCTGCTGGGCACGCCGCCTCCGCCGCCTCCGCCGAATGTGCCTGCGCTGACGGAGAACACAGCGGGCGCGACGCCGAAATCGGTGCGCGAGCGCATGGAGTTGCATCGTGCGAATCCGGCGTGCGCGGTTTGTCACAAGATCATGGACCCGCTGGGCTTCGCGCTCGAGAATTTCGATGCGACCGGGCGGTGGCGTTCCACCGATGCCGGGGACAAGATCGATACGTCCGGCGTGCTGCTGGATGGAACCAAGGTGGAAGGTCCGGTGGAGTTGCGCAAAGCGCTGCTGGCCAAGCCGAATGTCTTCGCGACCACGTTCAGCGAGAAGCTGATGACCTACAGCTTGGGCCGCGGTCTGGATTACAACGATATGCCGGCGCTGCGCGCGGTGGTGCGCGATGCGGGCAAGCAAGAGTACAAGTTTTCGTCGGTGGTCATGGGGATCGTCAAGAGCGTTCCTTTCCAAATGAAGCAGAAGGGCGGTGCGCCAGTATTGGGCGCGCAGCGATAGGAGAACCGGCCATGAGATTCGTTTCAAAGAAGCACCTGGATCGCCGCACATTTTTACAAGGTGCGGGCGCGTTGGTTTCGCTACCGCTGTTGGATGCCATGTTGCCTGCGCTGACTGCGCAGACCAAGACGGCTGCGGCGGGCGCGCAACGGCTGGGTTTTGTTTACATCCCGCATGGTGCGGTGATGAAAGAATTCACGCCGGCGAAAGTGGGCCGTGACTATGAAATGTCGACCACTCTGCAGCCGCTGACTCCTTTCAAGGAATACGTGAACGTCTACAGCAATCTGGCGCATCACCAGGCGGATTCGCTGGGCGACGGTTCAGCCGATCATGCCCGGGCGAGCGCGACGTTTCTGAACGGCGTGCATCCGAAGCGCACCGAAGGCGAGGATGTGCGCGCAGGCACGACGGTGGATCAGATTGCGGTGCGAAAGATCGGTCAGGATACGCGGTATCCGTCGATCGAAATCGCGACCGAAGATATGACGGCGCTGGTGGGCGCGTGCGATTCCGGCTATAGCTGCACGTACATGAATACGATCTCCTGGAGCAGCCCGACGACGCCGCTGCCCATGGAAATCAACCCGCGCGTGATCTTCGAACGCATGTTCGGGGACGGCGGCACCGCAGAGCAACGGGCGGCGCGTATGCAGGAAGACCGCAGCATCTTGGATCACATCGTGCAGCAGGTGCCGGGCCTGCAGAAGGAATTGAATGCTCGGGACAAGTCGAGAATGAACGACTACCTCGACAACATTCGTGAGATCGAACGCCGCCTGCAGGTTGCCGAGAAACAGGGCGGCTTCACGATGCAAGTGCCGGACGCGCCGGTGGGCGTGCCCGATAATTACCAAGAACACGTGGCGCTGATGTTTGACCTGATGGCGCTGGCGTTCCAGGGTGATGTGACGCGCGTGTTCAGCTTTATGATGGCGCGCGAAGTGAGTCAGCGCAGTCATCCGTTTGTGGGGGTGCCTGAACCGCACCACTCGGTCTCGCACCATCAAGATCGCCCTGAAAACTTCGCGAAGCTGGTCAAGATTCAGACTTACTACGTGTCGGCGCTGGCGGAGTTCCTGAAGAAGTTGAAGGCCACGCCGGATGGTGACGGTTCGCTGCTGGATCATTCGATGATCCTGTTCGGTAGCTGCCTCAGCAATTCGAATGTGCACAACCACAATCCGCTGCCGGTGCTGACGGCGGGCAGTGCGGGCGGCAAGCTGAAGACGGGGCAGCATCTGAAGTTCGCGGAAGCGACGCCGATGGCGAACCTGCTGGTGAATGTGTTGCACACGGTGGACATCGCGCAGGATTCGATTGGTGATAGCACGGGTCCGCTGGCGGGGGTGTAGACGATGCGCAAGATCATCGGTGTGGCATTCCTGGGTGGCGCGCTGAGCTTCGGCGCGGCGCTGGGCAGCTCGGCTTTGGCGGATACTGCGGCTCGCGGCGACATGTCCGCCGTGCGCACGATGCTCGCGCAGAAAGTGGACGTGAACGCCCCGCAAGTGGACGGGACCACGGCGCTCCACTGGGCTGCGTATCACGACGATGCCGATGCGGTGAAGGCGTTGCTGACGGCTGGCGCGAACGCGAAGGCCGTGAATCGATACGGGATCACGCCGCTGGCGCAAGCTTGCGAGAACGGCAACGCGCAGATCGTAGAGATGCTCCTGAAGGCCGGTGCGGACGTGAATATGCCGCATGCCGAGGGCGAGACTCCGTTGATGACGGCGGCTCGGACCGGGAACCCGGCGGTGATTCAGGTTCTGCTCGACAACGGAGCCGCGATCAACGCGGCCGAAGAATGGCGCGGGCAGACCGCGCTGATGTGGGCTGCGGCCGAAGGGCACTTGGATGCCGTGAAGCTGCTGATCGCCAAAGGCGCGGACATCAACGCGAAATCGAAGGTGTTCGACTTCACTGCGCTGAAGCCGAAGGCCGGTAGTGTTGGGATGAACTTCCCTCGGGGTGGGTTCACGCCGCTGCTCTTTGCGGCCCGCCAGGGACACGCGAATGTCGTGAAGACGTTGGTGGAGTCCGGGGCGAATATCAACCTTGCCGATCCCGATGCTACAACTCCGACGTTGATCGCAATTCTGAATTTCCACTACGACATCGCGGCGTACCTGATCGAACGCGGAGCCGATGTGAATCTGGCGGACGTGCGCGGCAGGACTCCGTTGTACGGTGCAATCGACCAGAAGAACCTCGACATTTCGAATCGTCCGCCGGCGAAAGTGGACGATCAGAACAACCCGGTCAGCATCATGAAGCTGCTGATCGCCAAAGGCGCGAATACGAACGCGTCGCTGCTGAAGCCCATCGCTCCCCGGGCTGTGCTGGACGGAGCGGATGGCGCGCTGGGTGCGGGTGCGACCCCGTTCCTCCGGGCGGCTCGGGCGGGCGATATCGAAACGATGAAACTGCTGTTGGAGAATAAGGCGAATGCTCGCTGGACTACTTCGGCCGGTGTGAACGCATTGATGCTGGCGGCAGGAGCCAGTTGGCGCGACGGCAAGACTCGTGCGCCGGAAGCGGATTCGGTCGCTGCGGTGAAGTGGTTAGTTTCGATGGGCTTCGACGTGAACGCAGCCGCCGTCAACGGAGAAACGGCCCTGCACGGGGCCGCGATGCGCGGTGCGGATCTGGTGGTGCAGACGTTGGTGGATCTAAAGGCCGACGTCAACGCCAAAGATCGCAATGGCAAGACTCCCTACGACGGGGCCAGCGGCGGAGCGATCCCGGGCGGCGTGCGGTTGCCGCACGACACCACGATGGAGCTGCTGAAGAAACTGGGCGGGAAACCGGGGCAAACGGACCCCGCTCCCCTGACTGCCGCGAACTAGCTGGCGGCGCGCCACCCGAAACTGGCATCCTGGAAGGATGCTAGGAACCAAGACGTTCCTGACGTTAGCTGCGGTAAAACGAATCGCCGGGGCTGCCGAACAGGAAGCAGTGAAGAACAAGTGGAACGTTGTCATCACCATCGTGGACGATGGTGGCAATTCTCTGTATATGGCACGCATGGATGACGCGCAATTGGGCAGCGTCGATGTGTCGTGGCAAAAAGCTCGCGCGGCGGTGTTGTTCAAACGTCCCACGAAGGCTCTGGAAGACGCGGTCGCTGGGGGGCGCGCCGTGATGATGTCTCTGAAAAATCTCGTTCCTGTAGAAGGCGGCTTGCCTTTGATGGACGGGGACCGGTTGATTGGGGCGATCGGTGTAAGTGGCGTTACCTCTCCGCAGGATGCGCAGATCGCGCGCGCGGGCATCGAAGAACTCGCCCGGATTCTCTCCGCCTAATCTCAACTCCCAACAGCTACACTGGTGGCGATGCGACTCGCTGCCTTATTCCTTGCTGCGATTCTGCTGGTTCAAGCTGCCGATCCTCTAGCTGCCCGCGCGAGGGCGAAGCTTACCCAAATTAAGGAAGACAAGGCCAAGAAGGGCTCCGTTGTCATGTTCACCTCGCAGGAACTGAACTCCTGGATTCGCGAGGAACTGGCCGAAGAACCGGCGCTGGGGATGCGCGATACCAAGCTGGAACTGTCGGACGGCATCGTGTCGTTTGAAGCCATCGCCGACTTTGGCAAACTCGCCGGGGGGAATCCTCTGGTGAACGGCCTGATCGGTGGGGAGCGTCCGTTGAAGATCGTGGCTCAGCCGGATACGGCGGCGGGCAAAGTCACCGTGCACCTGAAGCAAGTGGAGATTTCCGGGGTGCCGCTTTCCGGAATCCTGCTGAACTTCGCAGCCAAGCTGGTGATCTCACTGTTCTACGACGACGTAGAGATCGACCAACCATTTGAAATGGGCCACAATATCGACCATGCAACGATCGATGCTGCGGCCCTTCGTGTTTACATCAAACGTTAGCTACTTCGCTGCCGCGAGCCAGACGTCCGGCACGTTTTTCTTGGTCGCGGCCAGAATCTCCATCGCGGCCTTGCGTGCGGCCGGATTCAGCTTCGCGTAGTCTGCGCTCTGATCCTTGCCGCTCAGCACTTCAATCAAGCGACTGTAGATTCGCTCACGCATCGGGGCCGGTACGGCATCGAAGACGTCACTGTAGATCATGTAGCTCAACGGGTACTTGAACAGGCGCGTCGTCAGATCGAAGTCACGCAGGCTGCGTCCCTTCGGGTCGCGCGGACCACGCTGCGGGAACGTCTTCTGGAAGGTGGAACTGCCCGTCACTGTGTCCACCAGCGGAGCCTCATCGGCGAACACCATGTAGCGCACGATGTTCTCGATGTCCACGTCGATCTCCTTGCGTAACTGGCTGCCTACGGGCAGTTTGTCGTGTTCGGCGATGCGGTACTCCCAGCCGATGCGCGTCAGCATGTTAGTCATGCGGGTCTGGTGTTCCAGAGTCAGAAGCGCGACGATGTCGCTGGTGGGCTGCAGATACGGCCCGATATCGAACTTCTTTTCAAGGCTGGTCAGATTCTGCGTGTCGCGCTGGTCGAGCACGTCCGGAGCGTTGCGGTCGCGCACCACTGAGTTCCCGCGATGACGCTGTCCACCGTGAGTTCCGGTGACATACCAGCCGCCCCAGCGTTCTTCAAAGCGTGTGCGATGGTCCGTGGCCGGCATCCCTGCGCGGGCGTACGGCATGCCGGCGGTATCGGGAAACACAGAGGCGACCATGATGCCCGGGACGCCCGCCGTGGCCGGGCCGTGGTGGCACTGCAGACACACGTCACGACGATCGATGGTGGGCTTCTCATTCTTCACGTTGGTGAACGTGTAGAAGACGTAGCCCTGCTTCGGATCCAGTGTCGCGAGTTCCAGAACGTCGCTGCCCTGGACGAAGCCGACGGTCGTGTTGTCGTTGAAGTAGATCGCCCGGGGCTGCCGAGGCCCAATCCGCACGGCCTGGAAGCTGGTTTTCGAGAACACCATCGCCTGCGAATCCTGATTCACGTCCAGCGCCTTCAGCAGGCTCGCGAGGTAGCCGCCCTTTTCCTTGTATTCGAGCTTGACCTCTCCGCGCTGTAACTTCTGGTTCAGAAGCTCACCGGGATCGGTGGTGGGCGTGACAAGGTAGCTGATGGCCGGGTGGTCCGACTGGACGATGCCCGCGTTGGTTGCGTCGTGTTGGGCCCACAGGGCCGTCGCACCGAGCAACAGGGCGCCGCTTCCAAGAGTCGCGAATAGACGTCGTTTCATGGCATCTCAAATGTAGCATCCAGGATGCCACTTTACATCTGCCAAAGGTCTGTGTTTTCAATACGCAGGGTGGGTGAGGGTAGCGTTAAAACACCCACCTTGCGTCAGGACGCCGCATGGTTCAATCTGTAGGGCGGAGGTTTCCCGATGAAGCGTTTCGTCCTTGCCGTGGCGTCGGTTGCCATGGCCTCTGCTCAGGTGCAGAATTTCAAGCCCGTGACCCAGCAGATGCTGGAAAATCCGAGCCCCAATGACTGGCTGATGTTCAGCCGCACCTACGATGATCAGCGGTTCAGCCCGCTGAACCAGATCACGACGTCCAATGTGAATCAGCTGCGTATGGCGTGGACCGTGGGTCTGCCGGCAGGCAACACGATCACCGTGCCGCTGGTCTACAACGGCGTGATGTACGTGATCGCACCGGGTGGAGCCGTGCGCGCTCTGAACGCGACCAACGGAGACCAACTCTGGGAATACAAGCGCAAGATCACGGCGGGACAAGCCAGTCAGGCCCGCTCAAAGTCGCTCGCGATCTTTGGTGATGTCATCGCCTACACGGCTCCGGACAGCACCGTTGTTGGAATCGATGCGCGCACGGGTGAGCAGCGCTGGGAAACCAAGACCGATTCTCGCGGCCACACCTCCGGTCCAATCATCGCCGAGGGCAAGGTGATCTCGGGCGGGGCCTGTGCCGGCAATCGCGCGAACTGCTACATCGCCGCGCATGACGCGGTGACGGGTAAGGAACTGTGGCGCTTCTACACGACTCCGGCCGATGGTGAGCCGGGTGCCGAATCGTGGAACGGAGCCCCTGTCGAAAAACGCATGGCCTCCACATGGGGCATGCCGGGCGCCTATGATGTGGCTCGTAAGACGCTCATCTGGGGTATCGCGAATCCCATGCCGGATCAGCGCATGATGCGCCACGGTACGGCCGATGGCACGTCGCGCACGGCGCCAGCCGATCTCTACAGCAACTCGACGGTCGCGATCGACGTCGAGACGGGCAAGCTGAAGTGGTACTACCAGCATCTACCTGGCGACGACTCCGATCTGGATCACACCAATGAGCGTGAGCTGGTGAAGGTGAAGTTCAACCCGGATCCGAAATTCGTCAAGTGGATCAATCCGAACATCAAGCGTGGTGAAGAGCGGGAAGTGTCCGTCAACATCGCGGAAGGCGGTGGCCTCTCGGTTCTTGATCGGGTCACGGGTGAGTTTCTGTGGGCCACGCCGTTCCCATTCGATGCTCCTGAATTTGCGATTTCCGACATCGACGTGAAGACCGGTAAGGCCACTATCAATTGGAATAATGTCATCACGGGTCCGGGGCAGACTAAGACCATCTGTTACTGGAACACGAAGAGCTACTGGCCTGCGTCGTACTCGCCGCAGACCAACTCTCTCTACACTTCCTACATCGATAATTGCCGCCAGTTGACATCGGCCGATCCCGCCAACAACAAACGCGAGGAGTGGCATGTCGTACAGCGTCCCGGCGGCAAGCCGAACGAACTCACGGGTATGGCGAAGATCGATCTCTCGACTGGTGAGATCCTGCGCTTCGACGTAGGTCGCGCACCGGGTAACGGAGCGGTGCTCACAACGGCCGGCGGCCTGGTGTTCCACGGTGACATGTCGCGCCGGTTCAAGGCTTTCGATGCGAAGACCGGCAAACAGCTGTGGGAATCGATCCTGGGCGGCAACGTCTCGGTCAGCACCATCAGCTATGGCGTGAACGGCAAGCAGTACATCGCCGTGATGACCGGCGACAATCCGAAGGTTCCGGAATTGTCGGGCGAAGTGCCGGAGCTGAGACTGCCGACGGGGAACAACGCGATCTACGTCTTCGCGCTACCGTAGACATCAGTGAGCGATCGTATTCCGTACCGCGTGACGGCCCAGGCAGCTGTCTACGATGGGATTTCTTCGTTGCCTGTTTCCGTGCTGCTGGAAAACGTCCGCAGTATGTACAACGTGGGGAGCTTCTTTCGCACTTGCGATGCCGCAGGTGTGGAAGCTCTCCATTTGTGCGGCTTCACCGGCTACCCGCCGAAGAAGGAAATCTCCAAGACCGCCCTCGGTGCCGACGAGACCGTCAAGTGGGATCACACCTGGGAAGCCATCGATCGCGTGAAGGAGCTACAAGCTCGTGGTTACGAGATCGCGGCGATCGAGACCAGTGCCCGTAGCGTGGATCTGTTTGAGTGGACGCCTCGCTATCCGGTGTGCGTGATGTTCGGCCACGAAGTCGATGGCCTGAGCGAACCACTGCGCGAGATGGCGGATACCCACGTCCGCATCCCCATGCTGGGGACGAAACATTCACTGAATGTCGCCACAGCAGGGGGCGTCGTATTGTACGAACTGATGCGGAAGTTCGTTGCCTTGCGGCGCTAGCTACTTCACCTGGAACGCGAGCAGTACGTTGCCGCCGACGCCCTGGCGCACGCCGACGTAGCCGCTGGATACAAACAACATGTCGCCGGCGACCACCGGTCCCGGTGCTCCCATGGAGCCGCCCTTCGCTGCCACGCCATTGACCGTCGGGAATTCCCGCGCCGTGTTGAAGCTCCAGAGGACCTTGCCATCTTTCGCCGAGAGTGCGCGCAGCATGCCGTCCCAGGATCCGGAGAACACCAGGCCCGGAGCCGTCGTCAGCGGGCCTTCGTGACCCGTGTGCTTCTCCATGCCGGGAGCAACTGGAATATCGGTGAACCACTGCTTCTCGCCGTCGCGCAGTTGTACCGCTGCGATACCGCCCGGTCCAAGACCGAAGTACGCTTTGTCGCTGTCTGAGCTGCCGCCCCACACGATCTTGCCGCCGAACTCCGTTGTGTTCGCCACCAGCGGGCTGCGCCACACCACCTTGCCCGTGTCGGGATCATGCGCCCACACGTTGCCGCTCTTCTGCCCGACGACCAGCAGATCGCGACCTGCGGCG
>CANIIC010000056.1 GCA_947467395.1 Bryobacterales bacterium | reverse complement strand
TGCTACGAGAATACCGCGCTCTAGGTTCCACCGTCCTGGCCGATACGGTCTGTAGCAACAAAGTTGCGAAAAACTGTGAAGAAGGAATTGGGACTAGAACGAGGATGTTTGGCGGTGGAACGCGCAAGTGCTCCGCCGTATCCTTTTTCCGGAGAGGTTCCCGCCGAAGTCTCGCAGGATGTGACGAGCTTGGTGTGGATGGAAGCGCGCAGCGAGGCAATTCTGGATGCGTCGCTGGACGCAATCCTGATCATTGATGAACACGGTCGCATTCTTGAATTCAACGCCTCAGCACAGAGAATTTTCGGGTATAAAGTGGAACACGTCCGGGGTCGGAATCTGGCGGAGATGCTAGTTCCCCCGCGCTTGCGCGAAGCTCATGAAAGCGGCATCCGCCAGTTCGATGCGACTGGTCCGGTGGGTGTTGCCGGGCTGCACCGCGAAGTGACCGCGATGCGCGCCGATGGCAGCGAGTTTCCTGCCGAACTGACGGTCAGCCATTTCGACCGCTGCGGCACGCGCGGCTTTGTGGGCTTCCTGCGCGACCTGTCGGACTTGAAGCAAGACGAGCGATTGCGGGCCATGCAGTATCAGCTCACTCGTTTGTTGGCGCAATCGGACACATTGGCCGAGTGCATCACCGGCGTGCTCCGCAAGATCGCTGGCGAATTTGGGTGGGCGCTGGGAAATATGTGGCTGGTCGAGCCAGGCGGTACTGAGCTGCGTTGTGCGGTCAGTTGGAGTGTGGACGATCTGGCACTCACTCCGTTCCAAGATGTGAGCGTGTCCATGAGTTTCCCGATGGGCGTCGGGATGCCAGGAACGGTTTGGTCCACACGCGCGATCGAGTGGGTTCCGGATCTGGATCTTTGCGATGGCTTCCTTCGCCGGAACGCGGCCCGGCTCTCGGGGCTGCATGCGGCGATGGGGTTCCCGATCCTGTACCGCGATGAGGTCCTGGGCGTTGTTGAGTTTCTCAGCAAGCGCCAGGGACGCAATATTCCGCGGCGGATGATCCACGACAAGCTTCGGTCGCTGGGCCTGGAAATCGGTCAGTTCATCGCCCGGCGTCGCGCCGAAGACGAACTGGTGCATGCCAAGGAGGCTGCCGAAGCTGCCAACCAGGCCAAGGGCACGTTCTTGGCCGCGATGAGTCACGAAATACGCACACCCATGAACGGCATCCTGGGGATGACGGATCTGGTGCTCGATACCGAACTCACCGCGGAGCAACGCGACTGCTTGAGCTTGGTCAAGACCTCAGCCGAAAGCCTGCTCACGGTCATCAACGACATTCTCGATTTCTCGAAGATCGAGGCGGGCAAACTCGAAATCGAAGCGATTCCGTTCAGCCTGCCGGAGAGTCTGAGTGAAGTCTTGAAGGCGCTGGCCTTCCGTGCACAACAAAAAGGCCTGGAACTGATTTGTGACATCGCGCCGGAGATCCCCAATCAACTCGAGGGGGATCCCGGCCGCATTCGCCAGATCTGCGTGAACTTAGTCGGGAATGCGATCAAATTTACGGAGCGGGGCGAAATCGTTGTGACCGTGAAACCGGAATCCACGGGTGACGGCGTCATGCAACTCAGCTTCTGCGTGCGCGACACCGGGGTCGGAATTCCGTACTCCAAACAAGCAGCTATCTTCGATCCTTTTGCGCAAGCGGATGGTTCCACCACGCGCAAGTACGGAGGCACGGGGCTTGGACTCACCATCTGCCGCAAGCTGGTTAACATGATGGGCGGCCGCATCTGGGTGGAAAGCGAACTGGGAGAAGGCAGTCGCTTCTGCTTCACACTTCCGTTGCGCATCGCCAAAGATGCCCCGCCGCCGGTGGTGCCTCTGGAGATGAACCAGCTTCGTGGTGCGATGGTGCTGGTCGCCGATGCGAACGAGACCAGCCGTAAGCTGCTGGAACGATCTCTGCTCCAATGGGGCATGAATCCAGTCGCAGTGGATAGCGCCGAGGTAGCGTTGTCCGCGCTGGATGCTGCCTATACTGCGTTGACACCATTCAGCCTCGTGCTGCTCGACAACCGCCTTGCCGATATTAACGGTTTTGCGCTGGCTAGCCGGATTCGAGATTACAAACAGTATGGCGATCTGACCATGATGATGCTCACCTCGAGTGGTCAGCTTGGCGACGCCGCGCGTTGTCGCAAAGCCGGCATCGCGGCCTGCCTCACCAAGCCTGTTTCGTCCGCGGAGCTCCTGCCGGCTGTCTGTCACGCCTTGGGTGCCGCGGTGCTGCGCAAGGAGGCGGGCGTCATCACGCGGCACTCGCTACGAGAGACCTCCCCGCACTGGAATATTCTGTTGGCTGAAGACAACGCCGTCAACCGGACCCTAGCGGTGCGCCTGCTCGAAAAGCGGGGGCATCACGTCACGACGGCTCGGGACGGCAAGGAAGCTCTTCATACCTTCCGACGCCAAACGTTCGATCTCATCCTGATGGACATCCAAATGCCGGAGATGGACGGTTTCGAGGCCACGGCTGCGATCCGGGCCCTGCAGCAAAAGATGGGTGCAAGCATCCCGATCATCGCCATGACCGCACACGCTCTCAAAGGGGATCGCGAGAAGTGTCTTGAAGGCGGCATGGACGGTTACGTCACCAAGCCCATTCAGGCCGACGTGCTGTATCAGGCCATCGAGGCCGCTATGCGAGCGCAGCAGCAATCTGCGACGCCATAATCTCCGCCGTCACTGGCGTCAGTAGAATCCCGTTGCGATAGTGCCCGTATGCCATCCACACATTCGAATCGTCCACGCGACGTAGCACCGGTCCATCGTCGTGTTCCGGACCCGGCCGGAATCCGATCCAGCGCCGTACCGGTTCCGCAGCCGCTAACTCCGGCACCACGTCTGCGGCGCGGCGATGCAGCTCGTCACACGACGCCATCTGCACGCTGGTGTCGAAACCGACGTGTTCTTCCGTAGTCCCTGCAATCACCAGCCCATCGGCTCGTTGCAAAACATAGGTCCGATCCTTGCGCAGGAACGATGGCAGGAGCCCTGGTCGCATGTGAAAGCCGATCAAGTGTCCCTTGACTGGTTCCGATTTCGGCAGCGGAAGCGGGCCGTCCTCTGCGAACACCGGAATTGAGCCCGACCAAGCCCCCGCTGCAATCACGACGGCGCGATATTCGGTCGCCTTCACTTCGGAAAGCAACTGATGCTCGACGCGTACGCCGCGCTTTTCACCGGCATGTCGCAGAGAACGCAGCAGTGCTCCTGGATCGATGACACCTTCCTCGGGATAAAACAGAGCTTCGTCGCGACGTTCCACCCGAACGCCCGCCGTGCGATGCAGTGCTTCCAGTCGATCCGCATCCGCACCGGGGTCCAGATACAGGCACCCGCACATCCGGCACTCTACTTCGCGGCCGGTTTCACTCTGCAACTCTTCGAGGAACTTCGGATACAGGCGCAGACTGCGCACGCCCAGCTCGAGCCACGGCGATTGCTTCGCAGCCTCCGATGCCGGAGCGAGCATCCCTGCACCAGCTGTGCTCGCCTCGCCCCCTAGGTTCCCCGCATCCACCATCGTGACGCGCTGCCCCTGCTGGGCGAGTCGCCAAGCGATCGAACTCCCGATTAAACCACCGCCGACGATCAGTACGTCGGCTTCTTCAGAACTCATGCTTCTTCTATGGTAAGGGGCAAGCCGGTGTAGTTCTCCGCCAGTGCCGTGGCTGCTCCGCGAGAAGACGTCACGAAGTCCAGTTCGGCCCACTGCCGTTTCACATCATACGGACTCTCGCCGCGGAACCGATGCAGCATGTGCGTCATCCACCACGAGAAGTTCTGGACCTTCCAGCCGCGTCGTAGACAGATGTTCGAGTAGCGCTGCAGCAGGCTCTCATCGCCCGACTTGTAGAATCTCGTGATTCCGTGCATCAGTACATACACGTCGGCGGCCGCCAGATTCAGTCCCTTGGCTCCCGTCGCCGGTACGATGTGCGCAGCGTCGCCCGCCAGGAACATGCGCCCGAACTGCATCGGCTCGGCGACGAAGCTTCTCATCGGAGCAATGTTCTTTTGAATAATCGCGCCTTCGGTCAGCCTCCACCCGTTCGGTGATCCCAGCCGCAAGTGCATCTGCTCCCAAATTCGAGCATCCGGCCACTGCGAAATATCGTCTTCGGGATCCACCTGGATGTAGAGGCGCTGCACCTCGGGGGATCGCATGCTCAGTAGCGAGAAGCCCTGCTCGTGATTCGCGTAAATCAGTTCATCGGACGACGGCGGCGCCTGCGCCAAAATCCCGAGCCACCCGAACGGATAAACTTTTTCGTACTCTTTCAGCACCGACGCAGGCATCGCCTTGCGCGATGCTCCGTGAAACCCGTCACAACCTGCCAGAAAGTCGCACACCACTTCGCACTCTTCGTCGTTGTGCTGATAGCGGATGCGCGGCTGCTTTGTGTCGATATCGTGCAGGCTGACATCCTTGGCTTCGAACACGATCTGCGCTTTCGCCGCGAAACGGACGGCGAGCAGGTCTTTAATCACCTCATGCTGCGCGTATACGGTGATGTTCTTCCCGCACAACTCTTCGAAATCGAAGCGATGCTCGTGGTCGCCCCACCGGAAGTAGATGCCCTTGTGGACCATCGCCTCCCGATGTAGCCGCTCGCCCACCCCGGTTTGCGTCAGTAGATCGACGACGCCCTGTTCGAGTACGCCGGCGCGCACGCGCTCCTCAACGTACTGTCGGGTGTGCATCTCCAGCACCACAGACTCGATGCCTTCCAGATGCAGTAGATGAGACAGAATCAATCCTGCCGGCCCAGCGCCGACGATGCCTACTTGCGTTCGAATAGTCTTCACGGGATTATGCGCTCACTCCACTCGCCGTGCGCAGCGCCTGTTTCACTGACGCGCGCAGCAACGGTACTTTGTATGCGTTCTTTGCCAACGGCCGTGCGCCTTCCACGGCCTTCTCTCCGGCGCGCACCAAGAGGTCCTCGGTAATGCGCTGCCCGGCGAGTATCTGTTCCACTGCCGGGACACGCCACGGAATCGGAGCCACACCGCTGAGGACCACGCGAGCGCTCTTGCACATCGCGCCGTCCATTTCGAGCACGGCCGCAACGCCGACGACAGCGTGCGTCCAAGCCTCGCGATCGAGAATCTTGAGATACGTGCTGCGCGTGCCCTTCGCCGGAGCGGGAATTGTGATCTCCGTCAGTACTTCGCCAGCGGCCAGCGAGTTTTCTTTCGCCGGATTCACCGTTGGGGGTTGGAAGAAGTCCGCTGCCGCGACCTCACGTGTCCCGTTCGCGCCCTGAATTTTGAAGCGCGCGCCTAACGCGACCAGCGCCGGGGCTGTGTCGGACGGGTGCACGATAAAGCTCGGACCGCCGCCGAAAATGGCGTGGAAATCGTTCTCGCCCGTAATGCTGAAGCACGTGTTGCCACCGTTCTTGTAGCACGGGAAGTTGTTGCGGTAATACCAGCACCACGGCCGCTGCATCACGTTGCCGGCGATGGTGCCGGCGTTGCGAATCTGCGGCGTCGCGACTTGACCCGCGGCTTCGGCCAGAACCGCGTACTTCTGTCGAACCTCGGCGTGGTGACTGATGGAATCGAGCGTCGCTAACGCGCCGATGCTCAGCGTGTTGCCGTGGGTTTCGATTTTGTCCTGTCCGCCGATCGCCTTCAGATTGACCAGTGTGTCGGGAGCGATCGTATGTTCCTTCAGTAGTTGCAGTAGATCACTGCCGCCACCTACGGCCATCGCCTTCGGGTCGGCCGCCAGCGTGCGAGCTGCTTCCTGGAAGCTCTTGGGGTTTACATTGCGTAAGCTCTTCATGCCTTCACCCCCTGCAATGCAGCCAGCACCCGTTCGCGCGTCATCGGTAGATCATGCATCCGCACTCCGATCGCGTTGTAGATCGCATTCGCCACTGCCGCCACCGTCGGGATGATCGTCGGCTCGCCCAGAGTTTTTGCACCGAACGGCCCGTACGGATCTTCCGTTTCCACCCACAGCACGTCCACCTGCGGAGCATCCATGTGCGTCATGATGCGCGCTCCGTAATACCCCGCATTCAAAGGTTGTCCGGAGCGCTGGTCGTAACGCAGTTCCTCATGCAGCGCCATGCCGATGCCTTGGATCGAGCCGCCCTGCACCTGGCTCTCTGCGGTCAGCGGATTCACCACGCGCCCGCTATCGTGCGCTGCGGTGAACTTAGTCACCTTCACATTCCCTGTCTCGACGTTGACTTCCACTTCTGCGAAATGCGCCACAAACGATTGCCGCGAGGCGCCCTGAATCTGCGCCGGATTCGTCGTCACCATCACCATCACTTCATCGGTGCCCTTGGGCATGCCTTGCTCAGAGATCTTCTTCTTCAGATCCTTCACTGCCTGAATCACCGCATCGCCGGTCTGCACCGTCGTGCGGCTGCCGGATTCGCCGACCGAGTAAGGACAAGTGTCAGTATCGCCCCAAACCACATTCACTTTGTTCAGCGGCACTCCCAACTCTTCCGCCGCGATGAGGCCCATCGTGGTCTTGGCCGCCGTGCCGCAATCCGTTACGCCGACGTGGATCGAATAGTTACCCTTCGCGTCCACTTTCGCCACCGCGCTGCTGCGTCCCAATGCCGATCCGAACATGCCCATCGCCATGCCCGCGCCGCGCTTCAATGGACCCGCGCCCGATCCGGCTACCGGTTTCCATCGCTGCTTCCAGCCGAACGAGTCCGCGCCTTTGCGCAAGCAGTCTTCCAAACCGAAGCTGGTGTACGGCGTCTGATCGCGGAACTTCCGCGTCATGTTCTTGAGGCGGAACTCCAGCGGATCGATCTTCAGCGCATACGCCACGTCATCGATGGCCGACTCAATGCCGAACACACCTTGCGGATACGCCGGGGCGCGATAATTTGCAGCCACCGCCGTATTCGTGTAAATAGGCGTCGTGCTGGTTTCCAGATTCGGCACCTGGTAAATCTCGGTGCCCGACAAATCGCAGGAACTCTTGCGATACGCGCCGGAGCCCGTCTTGGCGACCATCTGAATCGCCGTCAGCGTGCCGTCATTCTTCACGCCAATCTTGTACTGCTGCTTGCTCGACCAGCGGCCGTGGACCGCGACGAAGTCTTCCTTACGCGTGAACTCTACCTTCACCGGAGCCTTGGCTTCTTTCGCCAGAAGGGCCGCAAAGAGATCGAAATCGTGCGACTGATTCTTGTTGCCGAAGCCGCCGCCCATGTAGTGGCAGATCACGCGAACGTCCGCTTCTTGCAGCTTTAGATCCTTCGCAATGTCGCGCTGGCAATTGACGATACCCTGCGTGGACGCATACACCGTCAGCTTGCTGCCTTCCCAATACGCCAGCGAAGTGCGTAATTCCAGCTGGGCATTGTTGTGATGGGAGGATGTGAAGCTTGATTCGAACACGCGATCGGCTTCGGTGAAGCCCTTCGCGGCATTCCCGCGGGTGTACGTCTGCGGCTCGCGGCGACGCTGATTGTTCGGGGAAAGATTGCCGCCGGGATGAATTTCAGGGGCGCCCTCTTCCATCGCCTTGTCCACATCCAGGACAAAGGGGAGTACTTCGTAGTCGACCTGAATCAGAGACATAGCTTCTTCAGCGACGTGGCGATTCACCGCTGCGATCGCGGCCACCGCTTCGCCGGTGAAGCGCAGCGGATTATTGAACAGCTTGCGCTGGCCCAGCGAGTCGCCGCTGGACCACACAGTGTCGCAATTGTCTTTGGTCAGGATCGCGCGCACGCCCGGCAGCGCCTGCGCTTTCGAAATGTCGATGGACTTGATGCGAGCATGCGGATGAGGGCTGCGCAGCAATCGCGCGTACAGCATCCCTGGCAGTTTCACGTCTCCGGTATATTCGGCCTTGCCCGTAACACGCAGTAGCGCGTCGACACGTGGTTCGCGATGCCCAACGGAGTTCAACGGGTTCATGCCGCACCTCCGCTCTTCAGCGTTCCCGCCGCGGCCATCACAGCCTCCACATAGTGGTTGTAGTTCGAGCACCGGCACAGATTGCCGGTCATGCCCGCGCGCACTTCTTCACGCGTCGGCTTTGGATTCGAGTTCAGCAGCGCCTTCGCCGCCATCAACTGGCCGGACGTGCAGTAGCCGCACTGTGGCGCGTCATGTTCGATGAAGGCGGTCTGCAGTGGATCGAGCTTGGTGCCCTGTGCCAGTCCTTCGATCGTCTGTACCGTGCGTCCATCCATCCATACCGCCAACTGACTGCATGAATACACGGCCTTGCCGTTCACTAGCACCGTGCACGCACCGCATTCGCCGCGATCGCAACCGATCTTGGTGCCCGTCAATTGCAGGTGGTCGCGTAATACTTCCACCAGCGTCCAGCGGTCTTCCACTTCCATGGAGCGCTGCTGTCCGTTGATGGTCAGCTTGATGGTGGTCTTCGGTGCATTGCTAGCAGTAGTGGGTGCGGCGGGTGCCGACTGAGCCTGGCCTTCGAGCGGGATCGCCACCGCGACGATGCCTGCTCCGGTGCCTTCGACAAAGAGTCGCCGGGAGATTTTTTTCATGACACGTCCCTTCCGGACGATGGTATCAAACCGGGCGGAAGAGATAGTGAGAAACCAGCCATTCCTGACCGTTTCTAGTAGCCCAGAGTTCTTCTACCGCCATGAAGAAGACGCGCCAGCGGACCAGCCATCGCAGGGCATCCTTGGAACCGTAGGTTTTGGCGAAGATTTCGAGAACGCGGTCCCTATTCCGGTCCACGTTCTCGAGCCACGCCCGAGCGGTCTTCTCGTAGTGCGTGCCGTCCAACGTCCAGTGCTCGGCGATCTGCAGGTCTTCACTGAAACGTGAGAACAGGTCGTCGCTGGGCATGATTCCGCCCGTGAAGAAATGTTCCGCCATCCAGTCCCCCGCGCCGCGCGTTTCGAACGGGTAGACGAACTTGTGGTGGGAGAAGATGTGCACGAACAGCGCCCCGCCGGGGTTCAGCCACGTTCGGATGCGCCGGAAGAGCTCCCGATAATTGCGCATGTGCTCGAACATTTCGACAGAGACGATCCGGTCAAACGTGCCGTCCGGCGCGAAATCGACCATGTTGGCCGTGATCACCCGCAGATTTGTGAGCCCTCGTTCGCGGGCCTGTGCTTCGATGAACTCCCTTTGCGGACGCGAGTTTGAGACCGCTGTGATCTGTGATCGAGGGAAGCGCTCGGCCATAAAGAGCGACAGCGAACCCCAACCGCACCCCAGTTCCAAAATCCGTTGCCCATTATCGAGCCCCGCGCGCTCGACAACCTGCTCCAGGCTGCGGTGCTCGGCATCTTCCAGCGTCGAAACACTGTCCGGCCAATAGCAGCAGCTGTACTTTCGATGCGGTCCTAGTGCAAGCAGGAAGAACTCCGGCGGAACCTCATAGTGCTGCTCATTCGCGGCATCCGTGTGGATTGCGAGGGGGCTGCGCTTCAGTTCTTCAATAAACGCGGCCTTGTCGCGCGATTCTTCTTCTCGGAGACGGTCCTGAATCAAGCCGCGAATTGCGACTCGGATCAATGCGTCCGGCACCAAGTCGCGCTCTAGAATTGGCTCGTACCAGGCGCTCATGGCCGACCTTTCGGAAACCACGGCACGAACGCGTTGGTGGTGCGCTGATACTCGCGATACTCCGCACCTTTCGTGCGTAGCGCCTGCTCTTCGGTCGCCGGGATCCCGGTCACGCGCAGCAGGAAGTAGAGAATGAGCGCCGGGGAGATCCAGCCGATCCATCCGTAGGGCGACGACGTCGCGAAGATCGCGAACGATACCCAGATCATCCACTCAAAGAAATAGTTGGGATGCCGCGAGTAACCCCACAGCCCGACTTTGCAGGTTCGGCCCTTTGAGTAGGGGTCCCTCTTAAACGCGGCCAGCTGCGCGTCGGCGAGGGCTTCCCCGCTGATCGCGATCAACCACAGAATCATCGCCGCATATTCGCCCCAGGAAATTTGAGGCGAAGCGTTGACTGCGCCGAGGAGAAACGGAGCCGCGAGGAGAACGCACGTGACCGCCTGGAATTGGAAGAACACGAGAAACTTGAACCCGAGGTTCGTCTTCCATTGCCGTCGCAACTCCTGGTAGCGGCCTTCTTCCTCATGCCCTAGTGTTCGCACCAGCAGATGCAGCGCCAGCCGCAAACCCCAGACGCCGCTCATGACGCCGATTGCCAGTGCCCGGGGACGATACCCTCCACCAAAGAGCGCGTAGCCGACCCCCAGCATTCCTGTACCCAGAGCCCATCCGAAATCGACGATCGCCGCGTTTTTCAGGGGGAAATGCAGCAGCCACAGGGCGAACATCAGCGCGCTCACGGTCGCTCCACCGAACAGGATGAGTTGAAGTGGGCTCAAACGATCCGCCTATTGAGGATGGCCGAGGCGGGCTGATCCGGCGCGAGGCGCACCAACTGCACCAGCAGGTAGAGCGACGTCGCGATGTTGCCCAAGGCCATAATCAGAAGGAACCACAGTAGCCGCGCGCCCCAAGTCCGCTCGCGCCACGCTACCCACAACCAGAAGATGCTGAAACCGGAGTAGGCGTCGTAAAGAGTTGCTACGGCCCAGGGATTGGTGGAGTAGGAATCCCAGACGTCCCAGATGCTGATGGCCAGACTCGCGCGGACGGTCACGAAGATCATCAGCAGGAAAATGCCGGAAAACACGATCACTAACGGTAATCTCACGCCTCGACCCCTCCTGTGGGCATCTCGTATTCTAGAGGATTGATGCTACACGAAGGCCGCAGGATTGCGGTAATTGGAGCGGGGATCGCCGGGCTGACCGCCGCCTACTATCTGAGCCGCAAGTACGAAGTCACATTACTTGAAAAGGACACGCGTCTGGGCGGGCACACGCACACCGTCATCGTGAATTCGAGCCGCGGGCCGATCCCTGTGGATACGGGGTTCATCGTCCACAACGAGAAGACATACCCGAACTTCTGCCGCCTGATGCGAGAACTGGGCGTCGAGACGCAGGCGAGCGATATGTCGTTCGCCGTAACTTCGCCTCGCGATGGCTACGAATACTCCAGCCACGGGCTGCGCGGATTCTTCGCGAAGCCGTCGAACCTCTTGAACCCCAGCCACTACGTGCTGCTGAAGGAGATCCTGCGCTTCAATCGTGAGGCGACGCAGTGTGCGGAAGACGTCTCCATGGCGGATTTCCTCCGGAACGGCAGCTATTCCCCTCTGTTTCGTGACCGCTATCTGTATCCAATGGCCTCGGCTGTGTGGTCCATGCCTCCCAAGGAGATGGACGAGTTCCCGGCGCGTACGCTGATCCGGTTCTTTGAAAACCACGGCATGCTGGGGATCAACACGCATCCGCAGTGGCGCACCATTCGCGGAGGGAGCCATGCGTATCTGGCTCCGCTGACGAAGCCGTTTGCGTCGCGCATCCGGCTGGGCGTGGAGATCCAGGCGGTCCGGCGGACAGCCGAAGGTGTTTTGATCGACGGCGAACGCTTCGATGAGGTCGTTTTCGCCTGCCACGGGGATCAGGTTTTGCCGATGCTGGCCGATCCGACGGCGCGGGAACGCGATGTGTTGCAACACATCGCGTTCACCCGCAACGATACTACGTTGCATACGGACGAAACGCTCCTGCCCCGGCGGCCGATTGCCCGAGCCTCGTGGAACTACCTGCTGATGGGGAACCGTCAAGTGACGCTGACCTATCACATGAACCGTTTACAATCGTTGGGTGTTCCTGAAAATTATTGCGTCACGCTCAACGCCGACAGCATCGTTCATTCTGACAAAGTTTTGAAACGAATGATCTATCATCACCCGCGCTTTGACGGGGCGGCGATTGCCGCTCAATCGCGCTGGGCGGAGATCAGCGGCCAGAACCGCACGCATTACTGCGGCGCGTACTGGTTTTACGGGTTTCACGAGGACGGAGTGCGCTCGGCATTACGGGTCGCCCAGTCGTTAGGGGTGGATGCGTGAAGCTCGAGCCGGCGATTTACAAGGGCGTGCTGCGGCATCGGCGCTTTCATCCGAAGGAGCATGCTTTTTCGTACCCGTTGTTCATGGCTTTCCTGGACGTGGATACGATCCCGGAGACCATGGAGCGGGCACGGTTCGGGGGGTACAACCGTTTCAACTGGGCCAGCTTCCATGACAAGGACTTTTTCGGAGATCCGTCGCTCTCGTTACGGGAGCGGGTGACGCGGGAGGCGGCAGAGCAGG
Source organism: Bryobacterales bacterium (assembly GCA_947467395.1). GTDB lineage: Bacteria > Acidobacteriota > Terriglobia > Bryobacterales > Bryobacteraceae > Palsa-187. Next base: position 8,551 of record CANIIC010000056.1, on the reverse strand, counting down.
GGATCGCGCTGCCGGCCGGTCCGATGTACGTGCTGACGAACTTGCGGTATCTGGGCTATTGCTTCAATCCGGTCTCGCTGTATTTCTGTTACGGGCGAGATGGCCGGGATCCGTTGGTGATGGCGGAAGTGAACAACACATTCAGCGAGCATCGGAATTACTGGCTGGGTCCGCATAACGCATTGCCGTCGGAAAATTCGATGCGGTTTCGTTGTACGAAGGATTTCCATGTTTCGCCTTTCATGGACATGGACCTGGAATACGATTTCACGTTCACGCAGCCGATCGAGAAGTTGGCCGTGCATGTGAAGGTGCTGCGGGGCGGGGAATCGTTCTTCGATGCGACGCTCTCCATGGATCGTGAGCCCTGGACGTCGGCGAATTTGACGCGTACGCTGGCTCATTATCCGTGGGTGACCGCGAAGGTAATTGCCGCGATTCATTGGGAAGCGGTGAAGTTGTGGTGGAAGGGAGTGCCGGTGTTCACGCATCCGGCGCGAAAGGAGAAGACGGCTGGATGATGGCTTCCTGGGCTCGTCAGACGCTATTTCGGACCATGCACGGTCTCAAAGACGCGCAACTGACGTTGATCATGCCGGACGGCGCGCGGCACGTGTTTGGCGAGGTGCAGTCTGATCTGCACGCCACCATTCGTGTGCATGAAGAACGCTTTTTCACGCGGGCGGTATTCGGTGGGGATGACGGCGCCGGCGATGCGTTCATCGATGGCGATTGGTCATCGCCCGACCTGGTCGCGGTGATCCGGCTGGCGGTCCGCAATTTGCGGCATCTGGAGCAGGGCAGCAAGTTGCAGTCTTGGCTGAGCCGCATGCTGAATTACGCGCAGCATCTGCGGCGCAAGAATACGATCGAAGGCAGCCGCAAGAACATAGCCGCGCACTACGATCTGAGCAACGACTTCTTCGGGCTGTTTCTGGACGAGACGATGCTGTATTCGTCCGCCGTGTATCCCTCGGGCGAGGCGACATTGGAGCAGGCGCAGATTGAGAAGATCGATCGGTTGTGCCGCAAGCTGCGTTTGTCGCCGGGAGATCGCGTGCTGGAAATTGGTACAGGCTGGGGCGCGTTCGCGCTGCATGCGGCCAAGCGCTACGGCGCGCAGGTTACGACCACGACCATCAGCCGCCAGCAACATGATTTCGCTGCGGAGCGGTTTCGCGCCGCTGGTTCAGAAGGCCGCAAGATCACTCTGTTGCTCGAGGACTATCGCAATCTGCGCGGCGAGTTCGACAAGATTGCGAGCATTGAAATGTTCGAGGCCGTCGGCTTCGATCACTACGACACATTCTTTAGCGCATGCGACCGTCTGCTGACATCTGAAGGAGTGATGGCGATGCAGACGATCACGATGAACGAGCACAACTTCGACCGCTACCGAAAGAGCGGCGACTGGATTCAGCGCCATATTTTCCCGGGCGGAGAACTCGCGTCACTGCGCGGGATTCAGGATGCGTTGGTTCGTTCCACGAAGATGGGGCCGACGCATTTGGAAGACATCGGCATGCACTATGCGCACACGCTGGCCGATTGGAGCCGCCGCTTCCACGCGGAGGTGGACCGCGTGCGCAACCTGGGATTCGATGAGAACTTCATTCGTATGTGGGATTACTACCTCGCCTACTGCGAAGGGGCGTTCCGCGAGCGTTACATCAGCGCCGTGCAATTGGTGATGACGAAGGCTGCTGCCCGCGAGTTGTATGGGGAACCGTGGTCGGCGCAACTGTTCCTCACGGAGAGTGCCACCGCATGAGCCGCCATTCCATCCGCCGCGAAATCTGGCTGCCGCAGGCTCGCGAAGAAGTGTTCGAGTTTTTCTCAGCGGCTCGCAATCTGGAGCAGATCACGCCGCCCTTGCTGAACTTTCAGGTGCTGACACCGGAGCCGATTCCGATGGGCGAAGGCACGCTCATCGATTACAAGTTGAAGGTGCACGGGTTGCCCATGAAGTGGCGGACGAAGATAACGCGCTGGAATCCGCCCTATCAGTTCGCCGATATTCAGCTGAAGGGGCCGTACAAGGTGTGGGATCACACGCATACGTTCCTCGAAGAGGATGGCGGCACGCGCATGATCGACGAAGTGATCTACGAACTGCCGTTCGGTCCGTTGGGCGATATTGTCCACGCGCTGATGGTGCGCAGTGACGTGGAAGAAATCTTCCGGTATCGCAACTCCGTCATCGGCGCTTTGTTCGCTTGATCACTCCCCCTGGGGAGCCGCGGCTGAGCCCGCGAGAATCCCGCCATCGATCGTAATCTCCGCGCCGGTCATGTAGGTGGCTTCGTCAGAAGCTAACATCACAGCGACGGCCCCTACCTCTTCTGGCAATCCGAATCTGCGGAGCGGCGTGTCCTTCACGAATGCCGCCATGCGCGCTTCGCGATCCGGGCCATCGCCCAGCATGTGCTCCCACATCGGCGTGAGCACCGCTGCGGGGTGGATCGAGTTGCAGCGAATCTTCAGTCCTTGTTCCGCGCAATAGAGCGCCACTGTCTTGCTGTGATTGCGCACGGCGGCTTTGGACGCTGCGTAAGCGGATGCTGCAGGAATCCCGACCAGACCGGAGCGCGAGGAGATGTTGATGATAGCGCCGGTGCCGTGTGGCCGCATGGCGCGGATCGCGTATTTGCAGCCCAGGAAGGTGCCGTCGGTGTTCACGGCATGTACCGCATGCCAGTCGGCCAATGACGTATGTTCAGGGTCGTGTGCGTCCAGGTGGCGATAGCGCGCGTTCAACTCACTGGCGAGTTGCGCACCTTGGGCGTCGTTGATATCGGTAACGTAGACCACGGCACCCTCATTGGCGAAGGCGCGAGCGATGGCTGCGCCGATACCGCGCGCAGCTCCAGTGATGAGGGCGATCTTGCCCAGGAGACGAGGTTGAGCCATAAGCAGGGGAGCTTCTCCCCTGCCAGTCTAGCGGGATGCTTACTTCTTTTCCGGCATGAAGCCGTGGCGCTGAATGAAACCGGTGTCAATGTTGCCCGCGACGAAGTCGGGATGATTGAGCAGCTTCTGATGCAGCGGGATGGACGTGTAGATGCCTTCGACGACGAACATGTCGAGGGCTCGCTTCATGCGAGCGATGGCCTCGGTACGGTCGGCGCCATGGGCGATCAGCTTGCCGACGAGCGAATCGTAGTACGGAGGAATCACGCCGCCCTGATACGCCGCGGTGTCGACGCGGATGCCCGCGCCGCCCGGCAGATTGAGGCCCGTGATGTTGCCCGGTGACGGAACGAACGTGACCGGGTGTTCGGCGTTGATGCGGCACTCGATCGCATGACCGCGGAGTTTCAGATTGCGGCCCGGCAGGATGTTGTTGAGGTTCTCGCCGTTGGCGATGCGGATCTGCGCTTTGACCAGATCGACGCCGGTCACCATCTCCGTGACCGGGTGCTCGACTTGGATACGCGCGTTCACTTCGATGAAGTGGAGTTGACCGTCGGCTCCCATCAGGAATTCAACGGTGCCGGCGTTGGTGTAGCCGATGTTGCCGAGCGCGACTTGCAGCGCCTTGGAAATGCGCTGGCGCAGTTCGTCGTTGACGGCGACGGACGGAGACTCTTCGATCAGTTTCTGGTGGCGGCGCTGGAGGCTACATTCGCGCTCGCCGAGGACTTCGACGTTGCCATGGTGGTCGGCCAAGACCTGGAATTCGATGTGGCGCGGATTCTCGACCAGCTTCTCCATGTAGAGATCGCCGTTGGAGAACGCTGCCGCGGCTTCGGCCTGGGCTTGCGCCATCAGGGGGCCGAGTTCTTCGGCGTTGCGCACGACGCGCATCCCGCGTCCGCCGCCGCCCGCCGAGGCCTTGATCATAACCGGGTAGCCGATCTGTTCGCCCAGTTCCAGCGCTTCTTCGAGGCTTTGCAGGATGCCTTCGGAACCCGGCAGAATTGGCACGCCGCCTTCTTTCATCGCGGTGCGGGCGAGCTGCTTCATGCCCATCTTGCGGATGATTTCGGGGCGGGGACCGATGAAGGTGAGGCCGCTGGTTTCGCAGACTTCGGCGAAATCGGCGTTTTCAGAAAGGAAGCCGTAGCCGGGGTGAATCGCGTCGGCGTTGGTGATTTCCGCGGCGCTGATCACCGACGGAATGTCCAGGTAGCTGCGCGCGCTCTTGGCGGGGCCGATGCAGATGGCTTCGTCCGCGAAACGGGCGTGCAGGCTGTGGCGATCCGCTTCCGAATAGACGGCGACGGTGCGGATGCCCAGTTCCTTGCAGGCGCAAATCACACGCAGGGCGATTTCGCCACGGTTGGCGATGAGAATCTTTTCGAACATCGGTTATCGCGGTTTGACTGAGAACAGGGCTTCGCCGTATTCCACGGGGCGGCCGTTTTCCATGAGCTTTGCGACGATGGTGCCGGCGAATTCGGCTTCAATCTCGTTCATCAGCTTCATGGATTCAACGATGCACAGGACCTGACCTTGCTCCACCGAATCGCCGACCTTCACGAAAGAAGGCGCGCCGGGCGAAGGAGCGTCGTAGTAGGTGCCCACGATGGGCGACCGGACCAGCGTCGTGTTCTCTTCAGGCGCCGGGGCGGGAGCCGGGGTCTTGGTTGCGGCTGCGGGTGCTGCGGGAGCCGCCGGAGCCGGTGCAGCGGCCACGGGGGCCGCCATCACCACTTGATTCACTTCGGCGGAGGCGCGGCGCAGGCGCACGCGATTGTCGCCGCGCTGGACTTCCAATTCGGCGACGTCGGTCGAGTTGAAGAGCTCCAGAATTTCTTTGATTTCTTTAATCGTCATGAAAGATGTTTCCGTTCGGCTACAAAAGCACCAGGTCTTTGGAAGTCGGCGTCAGAATCTCACAGCCCGTTTCCGTGACCAGCACTGTGTCCTCAATACGAACGCCCCCCAGGCCTTCGATGTATGCACCCGGCTCGATCGTGATGACCATGCCGGCTTTGAGCTTGTCCGTCTGCTTCTTGGCTACGCGCGGACCTTCGTGGATTTCCAGACCCAAGCCGTGGCCCGTGGAATGGACGAACGCTTGGTCCAACTCATGTCGTTTTAACACTTCGCGAGCGGCGGCGTCTACCGTTCCGGCGGCCACTCCTGCCTTCACGGCGGCGACCCCGGCCAGTTGCGCCTCCAGGACAGCTTTATACAGCGACTGCATCCGCTTGTTCGGCTTGCCCAGGAACGCCATGCGGGTCATGTCGCTGGCATAACCGTCGAGCATCGCGCCCATATCGATCAGCAGAAGTTCGCCTTCCAGTACCTGTTTCGAGGTGGGGTGGGCGTGCGGCAGTGCGGTGCGCGGTCCGGAGGCGACGATGGTTTCGAAGGCCGGTTTTTCGGCTCCCGCCATGCGCATCTGGAAGTCCAGCTCGGCGGCGATGTCCATCTCGCGGGTGCCGCGCTTGATCCGTCGCAGGGTTTTCTCGAACGCCAAAGAATTGACCAGGACGCTGGCGCGGATCTTGGCGATCTCTTCCGTGGACTTTACGGCGCGCAGCTCTTCGACGATCCCGTTAACGGGATCGAGCTTACAGCCCGCGCCCAGCGCCTTGTGCAAGCGATCGTACGTATCCACCTGCATCCAGGTGGACTCGAAGCCCAGATTTTTCAGGCGTTTCCGCTTCACCACCGCCGATGCTTCTTCGATCAACGGCTTCTTGCAGACGTGGACCGTACAGTCGATGCTCTGCTGCGCCTCGGTGGCGTAGCGGGGATCGGTGAAAAAATGGGCTTCAGCCGGGGTGATCAACACCAATCCGTTCGATCCGACGTACCCCGTGAGGTAGCGGATGCTAGCGGAGGAGCTGACGAGCAGGGCTTCTAGTTTGTGCGAAGCCAGCGCGGAAGCGACCCGCTGACGCCGTTGTGGAAACTCTGTCAAACCTTTAGTTTAGCAGGAGCTAGCCCTTGGTTTCGCGGGCCTTCTTGCGTTCGGCCGTGGTGGTGTAGCCGCGTGTGCGGTCGATGTCCTGCACCCAGACGGTGACGGAAGCGACAACGGAGGCAATCGCCGGGAGTTGGGCGATGAAGGCGTCCACAGCGTTGCCCAGGAGGTTAGCTGCTCCGCTGCGGACTTCGGCGGTGCGGCCGGGAGTTTCGTTGCCGCATGCGAAGGTCACGTGGAGAAAGCGTTTCGCGGGATCGCCGGCGACGTGTGCGTAGTAGGCGGGCAGCACCGCGTGCTTCAGATTCGGACGGTTGATCATAGTCCGCATCGTGCCGGGCTTGGTGGCGTCTTCCATCTCATACGCGCACAGGGTGTCGACCAAGTGGGTCAGGAGCTTTGGAACCCATTCTTCGTTCATCCACTCAATCGGTACTTCCAGACGTAGGTGCGGCATGGGTTAGTCTCCCTTGAAGTGATACAGCTTGCGCGGATTTTCGACCAGGATACGCTTCAGCAGCGCCGGATCCTTGTGTGCGGAGGGCCAAATCCAGTGGTTGGCGATGTCGCCATCGTTGGGCATCTTGGAGGGCTGTCCATCGGCGCCGGTGCGCGGCGTGGCGATCACGGTGTTCATGTTCGGGCGCGGGCGATCCGTGCCGTTGATGCAGTTGCCGGGGAAGGCCGCGACCAGGGCGTGCGCGAATGGCAGCACGATGGTCCAGTCTTCCGGGCGCGCCGAGCGTGTGTAGCGATCCGGTGAGGTGATCTTCCAGAAGATGTCATTGCGGCTCGCGCCGAGTTTGAGCAGGCTCTGGAAGTAGGCGTTCTGCTCCACGGGAACATTTACATCCGGACGCCCCATGTGGTCAATGATGACGGGCGTCGGGAGCGACTTGATCAGCGGCTCCATGATGTCGTAGTTCTGCGGCAGGAAATAGAGGTCGGTGTGCCAGCCGAGCGGCGCGATCTTCTCGGCGACGCGCTGGATCACTTCCGGCGGGGTGGTTTCGCTGGCGATGTGCGGCAGGAAGGCGAAACGGACGCCGCGGATACCGGCGTCGTGCATGCGCTTCAGTTCGTCCATCGTGACGTCTTCGGTGACGCTGGCGACGCCCGCCGCGCGGCCTTCCATGTGCTCGCAGGCGTCGACGACGACGCGATTGTCGGTGCCGTGGCAGGTCGCCTGGACCACCACGTAGCCCCAGAACCCGAGCTTGTCGCACAGGATGCTCTTCTGTTCCTGCCAGGTGGCCGCGAAGGGCTGATACTGGGCTTTCGGGGAGAGCGGGAACTTATCGAAGGGCCCGATCACGTGCATGTGCGAATCGATCGCACCTGCGGGCATCGTAAATTCTACGGGGCTGGGGTTGGGGTCTTGTTGAACGTACGGTTCGGCTGCGGCCATAACTTCCCATGATAAAGCCAGAAGTCAGGAGTCAGAAGTCGGGATTCCGAATTTTGGGGAATTTCTAGCCGCCGATGGAGTACATCGGGCGCGGGGGCGGGACGAATTTCTGGGTGTTGATCTGGTGGCCGAGCCACTTCTGGCGCACGTTTTCGGCGATGGCTGCCGCGATCGCTTCGTCGGAGCCTCCGCCGCGCATGAGATCGCGAACGTCGGTCTCTTCCACCGCGAACAGGCAGTAGCGGAGCTTGCCGTCGGACGTCAGCCGGATGCGGTTGCAGTTCAGGCAGAACGGCTTGCTGACGCTGGCGATGAAGCCGACCTGGCCGATGCCGTCTTTGAAACGGAACTCGGTGGCAGGGGCGCGGACGTCGGCGTCAGGGATTTCTTCCATCGGGCCGATTTCCTTCGACAACATCTCGACCATCGTGTCCATGCGGAGCACGCGGTCCTGATCCCAGATGCCTTGCGAATCGAGCGGCATGAACTCGATGTAGCGGATTTGGATGCCGCGCTCGCGACCGAAGCGGGCCATTGGAACGATGTCGGGTTCGACCAGGTCCTTCACGGCGACCGCATTGATCTTGATGGGGCCGAAGCCGAGCTTCTGGGCCACGTCGATGCCTTCGAGCACCTTCGGCAGGTCGTCGCGGCGGGTGATGTGGAGGAAGCGCTCGCGGTCCAGCGTGTCGAGATGGACGTTCAAGCGGCGGAGACCGTTGTCGTACAGCGCCTGCGCATGTTGCGCGAGCAGGACGCCGTTGGTGGTCATCGCGATGTCTTCAATGCCGGGGATCGCGGCCAGCTTGCCGATCAACTTCGGCAGGTCCTTGCGGACGAGCGGCTCGCCACCGGTGATGCGGAGCTTGCGGATGCCGAGGCTCGCCGCCACACGGGCGACACGTTCGATCTCTTCGAAACTCAGGATGTTCTCTCGCGCTTCAAACTTCACGCCTTCTTCCGGCATGCAGTAGAAGCACCGGATGTTGCACCGGTCCGTCACGCTGATGCGGAGGTTGTTGTGCAGGCGGCCGAAAGTGTCGAGGAGAGGAGTCACGGCTGTTTCTATTGTAGTTCGGCGGGTGTCCAGAAATACGAAAGCCGCGAGGGCGTCTGACTGGGACGCTTCCTCGCGGCTTTGGACTGCTTACGGGAAAACTACTGGCGGGGCTTGCTGTTGGCGTAGAGTTCGATCTGCGCGACGTCGCCCCAGCCGCCGGGGCCGTGGCCGCTGCCGGCCAGGAGGTCGGCGAAACCGAATTCGT
>CANIIC010000055.1 GCA_947467395.1 Bryobacterales bacterium | reverse complement strand
GGTCGGGGTTCCCGAGCACGGTCTCATCCTCCGCTACATGATTCGTGAATGCGATGCCGGCAGCGCGGGCGTCGATGGCAACCAGCTCCCAGGCGTCCTGGACCAGTTCGCGGACCGGTACCGGCTCCGTTTTCTGGCTGCGGACCTTGGCGAAGTCGATCAAGCTCTCGCTGATGGTCTGGAGGCGCTGGGTGACGCGCTGCACGCGCTCCAGGCGATCGAGGGCGTGGGCGTCAGTGGTCGTCTCGATCAGTTTCTCGACCGACCCCCGCAATACGGCCAGGGGGGTATTGAGTTCGTGGGCCACACTGGCCGAAAGTAGGCCGAGACTCACCAGGCGGTCCTGGGACTCGATGCGACGCAGGGCGGTGGCGAGTTCGTCCTCGCGGTTGCGGAGGGCGGCGACGGTTTCGTTGCGCGATTGCATGATTTGACCGATCTCGTCGCCAGGGATTTCCCGGGAAGGGATGAGTTCCTGTTGGCGGTCGCCGTCGCGGGTGGCCGTGTCTGCATCCAGCATTGCCCTAAGTGGACGGTAGACGTAGAGGGGCATAATGGCCGCTTCCAGCAGGATGACGGCGGCCGCGTAAATCGCGCCCAATACCAGGAATAGTGTGAGTCTGGCGCGGTATACTGCCGCTTGGTACTCGGGATCGGCCTGTGCAACGGCTGTCGGACGACCGCCGGCGACCTGTTGTTCAAATAATGGAATCAGGGAAAAGTAGGCCGAAGCTGCCAACACAAAGAAGAATAAGTTGTGCAGGACGATGAGCTTAACGCGGACCTTGAGATCCCCGAAGGTTCTTGTTACACTGTACCTGTTCCTATAAGGCAAGAATCATTGCTCCGCTTGCACCAGTCGTAAACAGCATGGTACAACCTATGGAAGCTCAAAATCATGTAGGGCCCTCAGTGAGATGTGAGGGGTTTGCCTAGGGCAACCGGGGGCCGGGGCGGGAAAAACACAGATGGCAGCCATTTTCTCCAAGACGTCTGACCTCATTTTAAAAGTCGCGGGAGCCGTAATCGGGCTCGGCGCCGTCAGCGGAATCGCCGCTTTCGCCTACCTAAGTTATCCCACAGTCATTGACACTGGGTACCAGCCCAAGCAACCTGTTGCGTACAGCCACAAGCTACACGCCGGAGAACTTGGCTTGAACTGCTACTACTGTCACTCGACTGTGTACAAGGCCGCCTTCGCCGCTGTGCCGGGTACCGAGGTTTGCATGGGCTGTCACTCGCAAGTGCGTCAAGCGAGCCCGCGCCTCGAAGTCGTCCGCCAGTCGTATGCGAGCGGATCGCCGATTCACTGGGTAAAGGTCCACGACGTACCGGACTACGTGTTCTTCAACCACCAGGCTCACATTAATGCGGGCGTCAGCTGCGTCACCTGCCACGGTCGAGTTGACCAGATGGAAGAAGTGAAGCAGGTGAAGCCGCTCAACATGGCTTGGTGCATCGACTGTCACCGCAATCCCGCGCCGAACATTCGGCCCGCGGATAAGGTCACACAGCTCGATTGGGTGCCGGATCGCCCGGCCGAAGAGATCGGGCGCGAGATCATTGCTCAGAAGCATATTGATCCGCCCACAAATTGCTCGGGGTGTCACCGATGAGTCTAGTTCAAATCAAAACGGCAGCGAAGACGGGTCCGAAGTACTGGCGTAGTCTCGATCACGCATCCAGCACACCGGAGTTTCGCCAGTGGGTGGAACGCGAATTCCCGTCGACTGCGGCAGAGATGCTGGACGGCAACTCGCGCCGCACGATTCTGAAATTGATGGCCGCCTCCTTCGGGATGGCGGGTCTTGTGGCTTGTTCGCGGCCGGAGTTGAAGTTCGCTCCGCAGGCGCGCGGCCAGGAAGACTACATGCCCGGTACGCCGTACAGCTACACCACGGCGATCGTCATGAACGGGCAGGCGACCGGTCTTCTGGTGAAGACCTACGATGGCCGCCCGGTCAAGGTGGAAGGCAACCCGGACCATCCGTCGAGCCAGGGTGCGGCCACTGCGCAGCAGCAGGCCAGCGTGCTCGATGTGTACGATCCGGATCGCTCGAAGCTGGTGATGAACGGGACCACGGAATCGTCGTGGGAAAAGTTCGAAGCAGCGCTGAAGGGCGTGAATCTGGGCGACGGCGCGGGTCTGCGGATCCTGAGCGAATCGATCGCTTCGCCGACGCTCGAAAGCCTGCGCACGCAGTTGCTCGCCAAGTATCCGGCGGCTCGCTGGGTGGAATTTGAAGGCGTCTCGCGTGAAAACGAACGCCTGGGCACGCAGCTGGCCTTCGGTCAGCCGCTGTATGTGCATCGTCACTTCGATCTGGCGAAGGTTGTCCTCTCCTTGGATGACGACTTCCTGGGTCTCGATTCAAACTCTCCGTCCGCGACCAAGAACTTCTCGAAGCGCCGTCGTGTAGAGAACGAAGAAGAGTTGGATAGCATCAGCCGCTTGTATGTGGTCGAGAGCCAGTTCAGCCTGACGGGTGCCAACGCAGAACATCGCCTGCGCCTGAAGGGCGGCGAGATTCGCCAGTTTGCTCAGGATCTGCTGGGTCTGATCAACGGTGGTGCGGTGGCCGGCGAAGCCAAGCGCGCAGCCTTCTTGACCGCCCTTGCGAAGGATCTGAAAGCTGCGGGCAAGGAAGCTTTGGTGGTTGCCGGTCGCCGGCAAGCTCCGGTGGTTCACGCGCTGGCGCATCAGATCAACCAAATTCTAGGCGCGAATGGCGCCACGGTTTCCTTCACTTCCGCTGCGCGGCCTGATCGCTTGGATGGCGGTGTCGAAGGGCTCCGGACGCTGGCCGGTGCGATGAACGGCGGGCAGGTTTCGACGCTGATCGTGCTGGGGGGCAACCCGGTCTACACGGCTCCGGCTGATGTGCAGTTCGCCTCGGTCATGGCTAAGGTGGCGACCTCGATTCACTTGGGTCTGCACCCGAATGAAACCGCGGCAGCCGCCAAGTGGCACCTGCCGGAAGCGCACTTCCTCGAAGTCTGGGGCGATGCTAAGACGACATCGGGCGTGCCGACGATTCAGCAGCCGATGATCGAGCCGCTGTACGGCGGCAAGAGCCAGATCGAACTGCTCGCTCAATTGCTGGGCGCGGCCGACACCAAGGGCTACACGCTCGTGAAGAACTTCTGGTCGGCGCAGTTGCCGGCCGCAGGCAAGGAAAATGCCTGGCGCAAGGCGCTGAACGACGGCATCATTGCCGGTGTTTCCGCTCCCACGGTTTCGCCCGCGATCAACGCGGCGGCGATCACCGCAGCGGTGGGCGCGGCTCCGGCAGCGGGCAGCGGCGTCGAAGTGGCCTTCGTGCCGAGCTTCGCGGCTTGGGACGGACGCTTCACCAACAACGGCTGGATGATGGAAACGCCGGACCCCATGACCAAGCTGGTCTGGGACAACGCGATCCTGATCAGTCCGGCCATGGCCAAGGAACAGAACCTGACCAACGGCGACGTCGTGAGCCTCTCACAGGGCAGCTACAAGCTGGAAGGTCCGGTGATGGTGCAACCGGGTCAAGCGGAAGGCGCGGTCACGATTTCGCTAGGCTTCGGCCGCAAGCGCGCGGGCAGCGTCGGCAACGAAGTCGGCATGAATGCCGGCCTCATTCGCACGACGGACAACTTCTGGTACGCATCGGGCTTCACGCTGGGTAAGACCGGCGCGACGCACATCCTGGCGACGACCCAGGAACACGGCTCCATGGAAGAGCCGGTGCTGAGCGGCCTGGGTTTCACTGGCGGTGGCGAACATCGCCCCGTGTATCGCGAAGCCACCATCGCAGAATTTAAGAAGGAACCCAAGATCATCGAAGAGATGGTCGAGGTTCCGGAACTCGAATCCATCCACCCGCCGGTGGCCGACTACACCAAGGGCTACCAATGGGGCATGGCGATCGATCTCAACGCCTGTACCGGTTGCAGCGCTTGCGTCGTCGCTTGCCAGGCGGAAAACAACACGCCGGTGGTCGGTAAAGACCAGGTCCTCAAGGGTCGCGAGATGCACTGGCTGCGTATCGACCGCTACTACGTGGGCGAAGAAGATAACCCACGCGCGGTGGAACAGCCGGTTCCGTGTATGCAGTGCGAGAATGCTCCGTGCGAATACGTTTGCCCGGTAGCCGCCACCACGCATAGCCCGGAAGGCTTGAACGACATGGCGTACAACCGCTGCGTCGGCACCCGCTACTGCGCCAACAACTGCCCGTACAAGGTTCGGCACTTTAACTTCCTGAACTACCACAAGGAAATGCCGGACATCCTGGCGATGGTGCAGAATCCGGAAGTCAGCGTCCGTATGCGCGGCATCATGGAAAAGTGCACGTACTGCGTGCAGCGTATCCAGAACGCGAAGATTACGTCCAAAGCCAGTGGCCGCGCCGCCAACGGCACGCCGCTTGAACTCAAGGATGGCGACATTCAGACCGCCTGCCAGCAGACCTGTCCGGCAGACGCCATCGCCTTCGGCAACATCAACGATCCCAACAGCCGCGTCGCCAAGCTCAAGAAGCAAGAGCGCAACTACGGGCTGCTCGAAGAACTGCAAGTGAAACCGCGCACCACTTATCTGGGCCGGTTGCGCAATGTGAATCCTGAATTGGAGAAAGAAGCATGAGCGGAGTTCGGCAAGACCCGCAGCTCCTGGGAGTCAATCCGCCGCTAGTTCAGGGCGGCCGTGACTACCACGACGTGACGGATGACATCAGCTCGATTACCGAAGCCAAGGTATACGAGACGCCCATGAAGTATTGGATCGCGCTGGCCTGCACCAGTTCGGTGGTCCTGGTGTTGGGTTTCATGCTCAGCTACCTGGTGGCCAACGGCATCGGTGTGTGGGGCAACAACCGCCCGGTCGGTTGGGCGTGGGACATCACCAACTTCGTTTTCTGGATCGGTATCGGCCACGCCGGTACGCTGATCTCGGCGATTCTGTTCCTGTTCCGCCAGAAGTGGCGCACCTCGATCAACCGTTCGGCCGAGGCCATGACGATCTTCGCCGTGATGTGCGCGGGCTTGTTCCCGCTGTTCCACACGGGCCGTCCGTGGCGCGCCGCCTACTGGTTGTTCCCGATCCCGAATACGGATCTGAACATGTGGCAGAACTTCCGCAGCCCGCTGATCTGGGACGTATTCGCCGTTTCGACGTACGCGACCATCTCCGTGCTGTTCTGGTTCGTCGGCCTAGTGCCTGACTTGGCCACACTGCGTGATCGTGCCACCGGCAAGATGAAGCAGTTGGTGTTCGGGTTCCTCAGCCTCGGCTGGCGCGGTTCGGCCCGCCACTGGCGCAACTACGAAGCCGGCTACATGATTCTGGCTGGTCTCTCAACGCCGCTGGTGCTCTCCGTGCACTCCGTCGTTAGCTTCGACTTCGCAACCTCGGTGATTCCGGGTTGGCACACGACGATCTTCCCTCCCTACTTCGTCGCCGGCGCCGTGTTCAGCGGCTTCGCGATGGTGATGACGCTGTTGATCATCTGCCGCTACCTGCTGAATCTGCAAAATTACATCACCATCAAGCACCTTGAGAACATGAACAAGATCATCCTGGTGACGGGATCGATCGTCGGTTACGCGTATGTGACCGAGTTCTTCATCGCCTGGTACTCCGGCAATCCGTACGAACGCTTCACCTTCTTCAACCGCGCCTTCGGTCCTTACTGGTGGGCGTACTGGTCGATGATGACCTGCAACGTGATCAGTCCGCAGTTCTACTGGTCGAAGACGTTGCGCCGCAGCGTGCCGTTCATGTTCTGCCTGTCGATCGTGGTGAACATCGGTATGTGGTTCGAGCGCTTCGTGATTATCGCGACCAGCTTGCACCGCGACTTCCTGCCCTCCAGCTGGGGTTACTTCCAGCCGACCTGGGTGGACATCATGACCTTCGTTGGAACGTTTGGTCTGTTCCTGACCATGTTCCTGCTGTTCGCACGCTTCCTGCCGATGATCGCGATCTCGGAAGTGAAGGGCGTGCTGGCAGTCGAAAAGCACCTTTACTCGGAAACCCAGCGCGAGGAGGTCTACAAATAAAATGGCAGACCAACAAGTTTCCCGCGACCAGGCCCTAGAGGCACTGAAGGAGAAGTTGGGCGTCGGCCGCGACAAGACGTACGCGGCGATGGGTGCCTTTACGACTCCCGAAGAACTGGTGGAAGCGGGCAAGAAGATCTACGGCATGGGCTATCGCAAGCTGGACGCGATGAGCCCGTTCCCGGTACACGGCATCGACGATGCCATCGGCATCCCGCGCTCGAAACTGGGCTGGATGGTGGTGTGCTTCGCCTTGGCCGGCCTGTTTACGGCGCAAGCGCTGATGTACTACGTGGGTGTGATCAACTACCCGCTGGTGATCGGTGGCAAGCCGCTGTTTGACTTCACCTTCACGATTCCGGTCACCTTCGAATTGACGGTACTGTTTTCCGGCATCTCCTGCACGCTGGGCATCTTCGCCTTCAACGGGTTGCCGCAGCTGTATCACCCTTCGATGAAATACAAGATCTCCCACCGGGCCTCCGATGACCGCTTTATCCTGGTTGTGGAAGCCGATGATCCGAAGTTCGATGTCCAGAAGACGACAGCGGACCTGAAGAGCTTGGGCGCCCAGGAAGTAGAGGTGGTCGTAGGATGAGAACCCTCACGCTCACCGCTCTCTCGCTGGCCGCGCTGGCGTTATCCGGTTGCACCGGTCCTCAGCGCACGCCGCCGATCCAAGTTTGGCCGGACATGCGCATTCAGCCCAAGTTTGAAGCGCAGGCGACCAGTGGACTGTTCGACGATGGCCGCGCAAGCCGCCGCCGTCCGGAGGGCGTGGTCGCCCGCGATCACGTAGTCGAAGAAACTCCGTTTAACACGGGCCTGCAGTCCGACGGTCAGTATGTCGGCAAGATGCCGGTCGAGATCACTCCGGCGCTGTTGGCCGAAGGTCAGACCCGCTTCAATACCTACTGCGCGCCGTGCCACGATCAGACGGGCCTCGGCAAGGGCATGGTTCCGCAACGCTGGAACGCGTGGCAGCCGGCCAATCTGACCGAATCCCGCTTGGTGGAAGCCGCCGACGGCGACCTGTTCAACGTCATCAGCTACGGCCGCCGCACCATGCCGCCCTACGGCTGGCAGAATCGTCCGGCGGAACGCTGGGCGATCGTTGCCTACCTCCGGGTGCTGCAGCGCGCACAGCACGGCAACATGAGCGATGTGCCGCAGCAATCGCGGACGGGGCTTGCATATAAGCCCGGCCCGAAGCCGATTGAAATGCCGTCGCTGGACGGACCCGTGCCTGCCAAGGGCGCTGAGAAGGGAGCTGCGAAATAAGATGTCTCAATCTCACTCGCACGCACACCATACGGATAGTTACAGTCTTGAAGCCAGCCGTTTCAACGCGGGCCGCAATGTGATGGTCTTCGCGGCGCTGCTTTCGGTGGCGGCCTCGGTAGCCGGCTACCTGAGCGACCCGAACCGATTCTTTGAATCCTACCTGATCGCCTTCACCTTTACAGCGGCGATCGGCTTGGGCGCCTTCTTCTTCGTGCAGGTGCAGTATCTGACAGGCTCGGCGTGGAGCGTCGGCATGCGCCGCGTCATGGAAAACGTCATGACGACGCTGCCGGTTGGCCTGATCCTATTTTTGCCGCTGCTGGGTGGTTTGGATCATCTGTATCCATGGATGAACCGCACGCTGATGGCGTCGAACAAGGTGCTGGCTGCCAAGAGTTCGTATCTCGAGAAGGACTTCTTCATCGAGCGCAGCGTCGTTTACTTTGTCCTGTGGACGATCTGGGCGCTGATGATCTACCGCAACTCGATCAAGCAGGATACGGAACGCAGCGCCGAGCGCATGCACTCCATCTCGCGCTGGTCGGCGCCGGGCCTGTTCATGGCCGTCGTGGTCGGTTCGCTGGCCTCTTTCGACTGGCTGATGTCGCTGATGCCGGGCTGGTATTCCACAATCTTCGGTCTCTACTATCTGTCGAACGGCGCCCTCGGGTTCATCGCCGTCGTCACCTTGGTGTTGCTGAGCTTCCGCAAGAACGGCATCTTGGCGCACACGGTGCAGGAAGAGCACTATCACGATCTGGGCAAGTGGCTGTTTGCCCTGACCTGCTTCTACGCCTACATCGCGACGTCGCAGTACATCCTGATCTGGTACGCCGACCTGCCGGAAGAAACCATTTTCTACCGCATGCGCTCGGTGGGCAGCTGGTTGCCATTCAGCCTGTCGCTGCCGGTGTTGCGCTTCTTCTTCCCGTTCTTCACGTTGCTGTGCCGCCCGATGAAGCGTAAGTTTACGATCATCGGCTTCATCGCGGCCTGGAGCTTGTTGATGGTCTACATGGACCTCTACTGGCTGGTGATGCCGAACTTCCACGCGGAAGGGCCGGCGTTCCACTGGCTGGACTTGGCTACCCTCGGCACGACGGTGAGCATCACCGGTCTGGCCTTCTGGGGCCGCTTCCAGAAGAACAAGATTGTCCCGGTGGGCGATCTGCGGCTCGAACAGAGCCTGCACTTTGAGAATGTCTAAAGGGAAAAACCGTGAGCCACGATAGTCACTACGATCACGAAGTCGTCAAGCACGACCCCAAAGAAGGGTTCGACCCGACGGAACCAGAGGCCCAGCGCATCACGACGTTCGTGGTGATCAGCGTGGTGATCCTGGGCGTCGTAATCTACGCCCTTCAGAACTACTTTGACGCCGAATGGGGCACGGCCGTCGACCAGAAGGTTCTGTCGGCGCCGGTTCCCGGACTGCGCGAGCTGCGTTCGCTAGAGGCGTGGCGCATGTCGCACTACGAATACACGACGGAAGCCAAGAGTGAAGTTCGCCTGCCGCTGGACCGGGCTCGTGAACTGGTGCTCGAGGAAGCCAAGGCCGGCAAGACGTTTTATCCGGCCAAGCCGACCACACCGAAGGCGGAAGCCCCGGCGACTCCGGCTGTAGACGTGAAGAAGTAAACGATGAAAGTGCTGCGCACAGTTCGAAACACTCTGGCCCTGGCGGTCGTGGGTGTGGTGTCTGTGGCGGCGCAATCGTCGATGTATCGCACGCCGGGTTATATTCCCAGCGAACTGGCTCCCAATCAGAAGCCGGCGCAACTGGAAGGCGTGGGTATCACCGAGAAGTTGGGCGATCAGGTGGATCTGGACCTGACGTTCGTTGCCGAAGATGGGTACCCGCACAAGTTGCGCGAGTACTTCCAGAAGGGCAAACCGGTGTTGCTCGACATGGTGTATTACGATTGCCCGCAGTTGTGCACTTTGATCCTGAACGCGCAGGTGCAGGTGATGCGCGATATCGATTGGGTGCCGGGCAATCAGTACGAGATTGTGACGATCAGCATTGATCCGCGCGAGGCCTTCGATAAGGCGCGGAAGAAGAAGTCGATGTATCTGTCGAGCTATGATCGTCCGGCTCCGGGCTGGCATTTCCTGACCGACAAGGACGGGAACGCGGCTCGGCTGGCCAAGCAGGTGGGGTTTAACTATCGCTATGATGCGCGGCAACAGCAGTATGCGCATCCGGCGGCGATCATGGTGTTGACGCCGCAGGGCAAGATGGCGCGGTACTTGTACGGGATCACCTACAAGGCTCGCGATCTGCGGTTCGCCCTGGCCGAAGCGGCTGAGAATCGCATGTCGATGGCGGTCGAGAAAGTTTTGTTGTTGTGCTACATGTATGACCCGGCCGCAAACAAGTATGTCTTGTTCGCGACGAATTTCATGAAGGCCGGCGGGGTTTTAGTGGTGGTCGTGTTTGGCTGGTTCTGGCTGCGGTTGGTCCGCGCCGATCGCCGCCGCATGACCGGGTACGCCCCAGGGAAGGCGTAAGGGAAGGAACGGAAGAGATGAACTGGCTTACAGGCCGCTTTATGTTGCCTCCGCAGGGTTCGGCGTTCGCCGACCAGGTGGACACCACATTCTTAGGCATTTATTGGTTGTCGGTCGTATTGTTCTGGGGCATCACCCTGACCACGCTGTATTTCGCCTGGCGCTATCAGTACAAGGCGGGCCGCGTGACGCCGCACCAGACGCACAACACCACGCTCGAAATTTTGTGGTCGGTGATTCCGCTGCTGATCTGCGTGGGCCTGTTCTTCTGGGGCTTGAACGGCTACATGAAGTACGCCGTCGCTCCGGGCGACGCGATGGAAATCTCGGTCACCGGTAAGCAGTGGCTGTGGGAGTTCACGTACCCGGATGGTTCCAAGACCATTAACGACATGCACGTGCCCGTGAACAAGCCGGTTCGCTTGGTGATGACCAGCGAAGACGTGCTGCATGACTTCTTTGTCCCGGATATGCGCGTGAAAATGGACGTCATCCCGGGCCGTTACACGCAGGTTTGGTTCACACCGACCGTGCTGGGGGCCCATACGTTCACCTGCGCCGAATACTGTGGCAAGGATCACTCCGGCATGAAGGGCATTATGACTGTGGAGAAGCAGGAAGACTTCGACAAGTTCCTGGCGACCGGCGGCACCGAGTGGGAAACTTATCGCGACAGCGGCGATTGGGCCGGCTGGGGCAAATTGCAGTATGAGCGGAAGGGCTGCAATAGCTGCCACTCCGTGGATGGAACTTCAAGCAAAGGCCCGACCTGGAAGGGCCTCTTTGGGAAGACCGAAACTCTAGGCACCGGAACGACCTTGGTGGTCGACGATGCCTACCTCCAGGAATCGATGTTGCAACCGAACGCCAAGGTGGTGAAGGGTTTCGAACCCATCATGCCGACGTTCCAAGGCCTGCTGCGCAACCATGAGATCAAAGGCTTGGTCGCGTACATTCAGTCGTTGAAGTAGGGAGCAAGATATATGGAACCCGTACTTACCTCCGGACAGCATGTGGGCGACCACCCGCGGCCGGAAAAGAACTACTTAAATGAGAACACCCGTGTTTGGGACTGGATGACTACGGTCGACCACAAGCGCATCGGTTTGATGTACTTGGTCGGATCGTTGTTCTTCTTCCTCATTGGCGGCATGTTGGCGCTGATGCTGCGCTTGGTCCTGATGACCCCGCAGCACACCATGTTCGGCATCGCGGTGGACGCGGAAATGTATAACCGCATGTTCACGCTGCACGGAGCGATCATGGTGTTCCTGTTCATTATCCCGGCCATTCCCGGTTCGCTCACGAACTTCGTGTTGCCGTTGATGCTGGGCGCAAAAGACGTGGCGTTCCCCAAACTCAACTTAGCCAGCTTCTATGTGTACGTGGCGGGCGCGATCATGGCGGTCAGTTCGATCGTGATCGGCGCTGTCGACACCGGCTGGACGTTCTACACGCCGTACAGCTCGTCGAGCTCGCAGACCGCAGTCGCCTCCATGACGATGGCGGCCTTCATCTTGGGCTTCTCCTCAATTCTGACTGGCTTGAACTTTATCGCGACAGTCCACAAGCTGCGCGCGCCGGGCATGGGATGGTTCGACATGCCGCTGTTCATCTGGGGCATGTACTCTACCGCGGTGATTCAGATCCTGGCGACGCCGGTTCTGGCCATCACGCTGGTCCTGCTGGCGATTGAGAAGACCTTCCACATCGGTATCTTCGACCCGAAGTATGGCGGCGATCCCGTGTTGTTCCAGCACTTCTTCTGGTTCTACTCGCATCCGGCCGTGTACATCATGATTCTGCCGGGTATGGCGATTATCTCCGAACTGATCCCGACCTTCTCGAAGAAGACGATCTTCGGTTACCGCGCCATCGCGTACTCCTCGGTATCGCTTGCTTTGGTGAGCTTCATCGTGTGGGGCCACCACATGTTCGTCGCCGGGCAGTCGCAGTTGGCGAACGTCGTGTTCTCGGCGTTGACGTTCCTCGTCGCGATTCCGTCCGGCGTCAAGGTGTTCAACTGGCTGACCACGATGTACAAGGGCAATATCGTGCTGAAGACGCCGATGTGGTTCGCGATCGCGTTCCTGATTCTATTCGCCATCGGTGGTTTGACCGGTATCTTCCTGGGCACGCTGTCGACCAATATCCACTTGACCGACACCTACTTCGTCGTTGCCCACTTCCACTACGTGATGATGGGTTCGACGGTGACAGCGTTCCTCGGCGGCCTGTACTACTGGTGGCCGAAGATGACGGGCCGTATGTTCTCGGAAAAGGGCGGCAAAATCAGCTGCGCCCTCTGGTTCATCGGCTTCAACGCGACCTTCATCCCGCAGTTCATCATGGGTAGCCAGGGTATGCCGCGCCGCTATTACAACTACCTAGATCAGTTCCAGCCGTTCCACGCATTTTCGACCGTGGGCTCCTGGATCCTGGGCTTGTCTCTGTTCACGGTTGCGGGCGTGCTGCTCGCTTCGCTGCGCAAGCCGGCCGATGCTCCGGACGATCCGTGGGGTGGCACGACGCTCGAATGGAAGACATCTTCGCCGCCGATCACGCACAACTTCCACGATCAGCCGGTTCTCGAACGCGAACCGTACGATTACCGCCCGGCCGGTATGGCTGGCAAGGGACACTAAGGGGATCTGATGAGCACTACGACGACTGATCTACACGCGCACGGCGGGCACGACAGCCACGGCGAACATCACAATCCGTTCCATCAGCATCACTTCGCCACGATGGAGCAACAGTTCGACACTGCCAAAATCGGCATGTGGACGTTCCTGGTGACCGAAGTCCTGATGTTCGGCGGGTTGTTCGTCGGCTTCGGACTTTCGCAGGCTAAGTATCCGCAGGAATTCGTGGATGCGCATCACCACCTGCAACGTTGGGCCGGCTCGCTCAACACCGTTGTCCTGCTGTTCTCCAGCTGGACCATGGTGATGGCCGTGCACGCCGCGCAGACCAGCCAGAAGGCCCGCATGAAGATGTTCCTGTGGATCACCTTGTTGTGCGCCTGCGTCTTCATGGGTGTCAAGTATTACGAGTATTCGCACAAATTTGAAGAAGGCCTGCTGCCGGGTATGTTTTATCACTCGCAGCCGACTGACACGATCCCGGGCAGCCATGGATACGCGACGTTCTTTGCGTTCTACTTCATGATGACCGGCCTGCACGGCATCCATATCTTGATCGGCATGGGCCTGATCCTGTGGTTGCTGAAGAACGCCGACAACTTCAACAGCGAATGGTACACGCCCGTCGACCTGTTCGGCCTCTACTGGCACATCGTCGACATGATCTGGATCTACCTGTTCCCGCTGTACTACCTGATTTCGTAAGGAGCCGCATATGAGTCACGGACATTCTGAAAAACATCATCATGGCGGCCCGGTCGTCTACACGGCGACTCTCATCGCACTGCTCATTCTCACCGGTATCACGGTCGGAGCGTCGTACATCAACTTCGGCTCTAATTCGGCCAATATCGCCATCGCGCTGACCATCGCGTCGATGAAGGCGATTCTGGTGTCGTTGTTCTTCATGCATCTGCTGTGGGACAAAAAGGTGAACGCCATCATCGCGGCCACGGGCTTCCTGTTCCTGGGCATCTTCATCACCTTCGATCTCATCGATCTGAACAACCGTCGTGATCCTACCCCGCGCAACGTGCCGGTGATGGCCACCCCGACGGCCGTTCCCGAATCGATGAACCCGCAGTTGACGCCCGCCCCGAAGCCCTACCCCAAGAAGGTGGCTCCGGTTGAAGGCGAAGCGGAAAAAGAATAGTTGGAACCGCTGCATCCGGTTGAGGTCCGTGTATTGGGCGCACTGCTCGAGAAGGACCTCACCACCCCTGAGTATTACCCCCTCACCCTCAACGCGCTCCAGAACGCCTGTAATCAGAAGTCCTCTCGCGAGCCTGTCATGCAGCTTGACGAGGACACTGTCGCGCAATCCCTCGAACGTCTCCAATACTTAGGCCTGGCTTCGCGTGTCTCGGGTGCCGGCCATCGCGTCGAGAAATTCGGCCACCGCCTGAGCGAGTCAATGAACTTGGGTCGTCGCGAACTCGCCTTACTCGCGGTGCTGATGTTGCGCGGCCCCCAAACCCTCGGCGAACTGCGCGGACGCACCGAGCGCATGCATGACTTCTCCGACATGGACGAGGTGGAGCGCGTCCTGGAATCGCTGGCCGCCCGCGAGCCCGCCCTAGTCGCCCCGGCAGCGCGGGGACGCTGGGTGCACCTGTGGCACGAACCATCTGAATGCCCTGAGCCCCTGTCGGCTCCCGCAGCACCTGCGTCGTCGGGTCTGGCGCAACGCGTCGAGACCCTCGAACGCGAAGTCGCCGAGCTTCGTGAACAGTTCGACGCTCTTCGTCGTCAATTCGAATAAACACTTTTCAAGTAAGATCGGGAGAAGCCCCCATGCAACGTCCTCAAGTGAATGTCCGTCGTGTCGACGAATGTAACTCCATCGGTGAACTGATCACCCACTGCTTCCCGGCCTTCGGCGGAGCGTTCCTGCGCCGCGTGTACACGATCCTCGATCGCGCCATTGGCCTGGGTTGCCCGCTAACGTTGTCCGTCGCGGGTCCGGTCACGGTGAGCGGCCAGCATCAGGCGTGGCTGATCCCGCTGCTCGAAGCAGGCTGGGTGGCGTATCTCTCCACCACCGATGCGGTCTGCTACCACGACGGTCATCGCAGCCTGACGGCGCACAAGCACGGGCCGATTTTCGAGGTTCCGATCTGGGGAGACGACGGCGCATTGCGTGACGAGCGCACCATCCGCGTTACCGACATGGCCTTCGACGAAGACGTGCTCCTCGATCAGGATAAGTTCCTGTCCGCTGTTCTCACCAGTCCTGAGTTTCAGCACAAGATGACCGGAACGGAGCTGCGTTATCGCTTGGGTGCGTTCTACTCGCGTCAGGAAAAGGCGACCGGCGTTCAGCGTGGCTTGCTCGCGGCTTGTCATGACCTCGCGATCCCGATCTTCGTCGGCGCTCCGGCCGATGGCAGCGTGTTCCTGAATTCCATGAAGTTGTGGGCGATGAGCAAGACGGGTATGATCGGGGACTACACCTTCGACTTGGACCTCCACGCTGAAGTCTACGAGGCCTGCGCCTACCATCGCTGGGGCTTGTTCGACAATTCCGTGCAGGCGCTGGGAACCCTGATCCTGGGCGGCGGTGTGCCGAAGAACTACAATCTACAGCCGGAGCCCGCGCTGGGCCAAGTCCTCGGGTTGCCGAACGTTCGCGGCTATAACTTCGACGTTCAGATCGTCACCGCGCCGGTGACCGACGGTTCGCTCTCTTCGTGCCCCCCGGCCGAAGCCGTGACCTGGGGCAAGGTCGACAAGGACACCTACCAACAGGCTACCGAGAGCATGCAGGCGGATTACAGCATGCTGATGCCGTTTATTGTGAAGGCGCTGCTGGACAATCGGGCCCGTTATGAGCAGATGGCGAAGGAGATCGGCGAAGAGGCGCTGTTCGCCCAGGAACCGCACGCCCGAGGCTACCTGCGACCGCGGGAAGGCTACCGCCTTTACACGCAACGCGAGGAACTGGTGAATCGCCTGGATACCGACGTCGCGGCCAACCGCGAGTGGTTACTCGACTCGATCCGCTACCTGGTGGCTTAGTTCCAGTTTTCGGCTAAGGCTGCGGGAGGTCAACTGCAGCCCCACGCCCAGCACCACCCACAACTGCCAGTGCGCGAGGAGTCCCTGCGCTCCGGAATCCCGGGCGATGCCGATATCGGCCGCCAAGCGCCAAAATGCGAGCACGTACGCCATGACCGACGCCGGGGTTAGCAGGGAAGTGGCGGCGTGCGCCAGCTCCCGGTGCGACGCGTGGTGACGCTTCACCAACCGACCCTGTGGAAATCGTAAACGAATGGTCATACGGACTGCTCTTTCAGCCTAACAGGAAGTTCGACCCCTCCACCCTCCCACTTTAGTCCTCAGGTTCCTAGTCCCTCCCTAGTTCCGCTGGGGGATCCCAGACAGTCTTTATAGAGAATGTTTGCGACGTTCCGCCTGCGGAATGCACCTGATACTCTAGTGTCGATCCGGGGATGGCAACAGCCCGGAGCGGCGGTTCATCAACACAACCAGTGGGCGGGAAGCCCACAAAGGGTGGCAGGCGGCGACGCTTGCTTGGGAGGGTGTGATGAGGTTGTCGACAGTTTTCCGGCGTCTCCTCTGCCAGGGAGCGCTGGTATCGGCGTGTAGCTTGAGCCTGTTTGCGCAGGATCTGGCAACGCGCGCGTGGGAGCTGGAGCGCAAGGGCCAAGCGGCGGAGGCAGTACAACTGCTCCGTCAGGCGGTTACTGCTGCGCCTGATAGCGCCAACGCGCAGCGCGCCTATGCCGAACATTTGGAACGGCACCGGAGTCCGGAGACGCGCGCGGCCTACGAACGGCTGGCAGCGACGTTGGAACGTACTGGCGGTCCCACCGCGGAACGTGCTGCAATTCAGCGGCGGCTCACCGCACTCGACTTGCTGGCCGGCGATCGCGCCGCAGCTACCCGGCACCTGGCGGGGTTCACGCAAGTCGGTGGTACCGGCTTATCCCTCAACGCGGCCACCAAACCGGCTGCCGCCGAATACATCGAAATCCCAGGACCGTTACGCGGCTTCGCCCGCATGGCGGCCCTCTCGCCCGATCTGGCTGCCGATGAAATCCTGCCATCGCTGGCACGTAACGTGGTCACAAACGGATACCGCGCCTACGCCTCCAACGACGCCCTGGAACAAACCGAGTACCTGAGCCTCGTTCTCCGCTATCTCTCGCAGGCTCGCGAACTGGAGAAGCTAGCCGGACCCGACAAAGTCATCCGCATCGCGCAGTGCGATACGGCGGAAACTGGCACGCTATTACGCATCATCGGCTACCGCATGCGCGGCGGCTGCGGTGCGGATCTGGTGCTCGAAACGATCAACGCTCCGCGCGCCTTCCTGACCACGGATTCGGGATTCCCCCTAGGCGAACTAGAACTGGCGCTGCGCACGAATCGGCCGTGGGAGATGGATTTCAAGCCCGCCCGCGTGCCGCTGCTCTACACGCGCGATTACTGGCAGCCGGTGGGTAAGGGGGAACGCCCGGACTTCATCGATTTCTTCGTGTCTGACCCTTCGCTGGCGCGCCTCTATATCGGAGTTGCAAAGCTGGACCCCGATACTGCGGAATTGCTCCGCAAGGCTATGCCTTCGCCGCGCTTCAAGCTGTTCGCCCATGTGCTGGATTTCTTCGGCTCTATGTTCCGCATCCGGGACGGGAAGGCGATTGTCCCCGGAGGCGCGCGTTCGGAAAAGGCGTGGGCCGATCTGAACGGTGTCTCGCCTGAGAAAGGCGTCGAGTTCTTCCAGCGCTTGCTAGCCCAGGACGATGGCTGGCTGGCCAGCTACTACGATGCGCTCTCGCGGATCCAAGGCCCCGTGCTCGATTACTTGACCGAGCCGCAGCGCCTGAACCGCTATTACGATGCGATTCGAGGCAAGGTGACCACTCCCGGCCCGGCGCGTCCGGTGTTCCGCTCGAACACCGACATGTTACTGCTGACCACGCGTCTTCGCATGGATCCGGATGGTAAGCCACACCTGCCTGGCGGGATCGATACATGGAAGCATCTGTTTGCCGATCCTCCCGACGGGGCCAAGACCGACAACAAGATCAAGAAGGACTCCGTTAATTGGAAAGAACCTGACCAGGTGATGGAAGCGCTGTTCGGAATGAGCCGCAAACTGGCCGAAAACGAGCACCTGAAGATCTTCATGGCGCTCACCGATCTGGATCGTCACCGGACGCAGCCACTTACGCCGCAGGTGATGGAAGCGCTGGCTCGCAATTACTACGAACTCAATGCGCAGTTTGCGTTGCTGGATGAATCGCCCGACCTGAGCGGCCAGAGCATCCTGAAGTTCATCGATACTGCGTTGCGCGTGCAGAAAATCCGCAATCAGACCCGCCGCGCCGATGTCGCCGGTTCGCTGCAGGGCCTGCTTGGTCTGTGGCAGATCTTCGTGAGGCAGGGAACTGTTCCCCGCGAACAGGCTGATTCCGCGTTCGCTTCCATCGTCTCCGCGTTCGATCAGGTGGAGAATGAGCGGGAGCTGTTCGACGCCGGACGCACGGGTGTGTTGGCGCTGTTGAAGGCCTCCAAATCGGATGTGAAGGCCAGCTACCAGGAACGGATGTTGGACCTGCTGGCCGGCACTGCCGCGCCATCGGGTTCGGCGGCCTATCAGCAACTGGTGCAGGAACTGATTCGCGTGTTTGAGGCGCAACGCCTTGTTTCGCTGGATACGCTGTTCCAGCTTGCGGACAATCTGGAAGGCGTCAGCAAGGGCCAGGCTCTAAATACCCAGCTCGCTGGCCGCCTGGCGAACCGTATGTCGGAGATCAACCTCCCGCAGGGCGATCTCACCCGCGCCGAGAAGAACTCGGGAGCCTTCGGGTATTGGACGGAGAAGCACATCGACGATCAGCGCAAGGTGAACTTGCGTCGCGATATCGAGAAGGCCGGTAACAATGCGAAGGATCTTGCGGAGCTTCGCGGCGCGCTGGCTCCCTTCCTGCGCGACACGCTGGTGGGTTTCAACTACATGCACTACGCGCCCCCTGGAGCGCAGATCCTCCACACGAATCCGTTGTTCGTGCGCAGTCATGATTTCATCGGACTCATTGGCCGCGATGCTACTTGGCGCCCCACCGAGCTCTACGGAAGCGGCTGGCCTCGCAATGCCGGCGGACGCTTGCTGGGTTCGCTCGTGTCACTGCCGTACGCGCTGGCTCAAGCCGAACAGAACTTCCTAGTCCCCACGCGCGAGCAGGCGCTGATCTGGAATGACCTGGTCCCGCAGATGATGCTGACGGCGGTAGTCCCGCGTTGGTGGAATGTTTCACAATCGCAGATCCACTGGGTCGGGTTGCACGTCGCCTACGGCGAAACTTCCTTGGCCGAAGCTGCGCTAAGTCCCTCGATTCGGGCCAACGTGCTGGCCGGTCTTGAGCCGTATCTAGCTCCGCGCCGACTGAAGACGGTGGAAGAAGCGCTCCTGGCCGATGACGTTCCGGCCGCTCGCGAGAACGTGATGCCCTCGGAGCTGTACTTGCTCGCACGCAAGCTCGCCCAAGCGGACACCGGTAGCCCGACAGCCGCCGAGATCCGGCGCCTGAGCACCGAGGAGTCCGCCGCCGTCAGTGATGCCGCCATCTCGCGGGCCTTCGGAACGCCCAAGCCCACACTGGCCAACTCCTATCATCAGGAGCTGTTGAACCTCCGAACCTTCCCCACCTTGATGGGCTACTCCAGCCGCATTCTGGCGGAAAGTTGGGAGTCGAACCTGATCTACTTCGCGGCTCTCGCCGATCAGATTCACGCCTCGGTGGAAGATATGAACGTGCTGGTTCCAGAATGGACCCAGCGCACGCTCGAACAGATTTTTGCGTCGCATCTCGAAGATTGGCCCGCGCTGCTCCGCTCGCTGCGCGTTGTCGGCGACCAGGTACAAAAGCAAGCGCAGTCGCAGTTCAATGCAGGCACGTCCGTGGGAGGAAACGCACAGTGAACCGCAACTTCTGGATCGCCGCAGCGCTGCTGGTAACAACTGCGGCTGGCATTATCATCGCCCAGGAACGCCCGACGTTCCGCGTGAAAGTCGATATGGTGGTGCTCAGCTTCACCGTGACAGATAACAAGGGCAAGTACGTGAACGGGCTGAAGCCTTCCGACTTCCGCATCATGGAGGACGGCATCCCGCAGAAGTTGTCCACGTTCTCCGAAGGGAACCAGCCCCCGGTCGAGATCTCGTCTGACGGTAAGGTCAAGCCCATCGTCATCGATCCCGCCAAGCCTGAAGCTACGCGTAATGATGCCTTTCTTGGCACCAACGTCTTCGTGTTGTTCGATACCAGCAACTATATGTACAAGACGTTCGTCTATGCCTCGGATGCGATCGCCGATTTTATCCGGGGCCTGGATCGGGCGGACTCAGTTGCGGTATACACCTATAGCCGCAATCTATCGCGAGCATCGTCGCTGAACAAGGATCACAACCAAGCCATCTTCGGACTGCGCAAGGCCGTCGCCGGGGATGATTCGGCGCTCTACAACGCGCTGTTGCTAACCCTGCGCGACGCGGCCAAGGTGGCTGGTCGCAAGGTGGTGATTGTGTTCTCGAATGGTCCGGACAACGCCAGTATGGTTGCTCCCGATGATGTCCGCGCCGTGGCCGAAGACGAAGGCATCCCGATCTACGTCATCTCCACCAACGAAGTGAATAACGACGCGGTCTCCTCGAACGTCTTCAAGCGCCTCTCGTCGTCCACCGGCGGCAAGACGTACTTCGCTCGCACCTGGCAGAAGCAGGTCGAGGCCTTCGAAGCGATTCGCGAGGATCTGGGCAACTCCTACACCGTTACCTACTATCCGCAGGAGAACCCCAACGAAGGTTTCCGCAAGATCGCGGTGGAGCTGATCGACAAGGATAAGAAGCTGCGCGTCCAGGCACGACCAGGCTACCGTCCGCGCAGCGGCTTCTAGCTACTTGCCACCGAACTTGAGTGTCACGCCCGCCATGATCATGCGCGGGTAACCGGGCGTTCCGTGCACGCGCTCCAAGGGGTCCTGGCCCTGCAGGCGCGACGTGTACATCTGCATCGTCTCGAAGTAGAACTTGTTGAACAGGTTGTCGGCGGAGAAGTTCAGATCCAGCCACTTATTCACCGTGCGGGCCACGCTGAAGTCCCACAGCGTGTAACCCGGGGCGACCGCACCGTTGCTGTTTGCATCTTCACCGTTCAGGCGATAGTGATTGATGGACCGCATGCGCAACGAGCCGCTCCATTTGTGGAAGTCCGATGCCGTGAGTCCCGAGTACACCGTGAAATGCGGCGCGCGATCAATGTAGGTGCGGGGATCCGTCCGATAGAAGGAATTCAGCACCTTCGTGATGCTACCGTTCCACGACAACCACTTGGTGATCTGAACGGACGACTTCGCTTCGTAGCCGTAGCTGCGGCTGGGGTCCGTGAACTCGCTAGTTCCGTTGTCGGCGACGTAGATGGTCTCCAGATTCCGATCGATCCAGAATGCATCGGTCGCAAACAAGAACTTCCCGATGTTGTGCGACGTGCCCACTTCGTAGAAATCGGTTAACGCCACCAAGGGGCTTGTGGGAGCCTGAATCAACGCGCGCGCGTTCGTGCTGGTGACCGCGCGTCCATAGTTCGCGTGCAGTGTGAATGGGAAATTCAGGATCGGCGTATACGCCAGGTTCACCTTTGGCTGCCACGCGCCATTGCTTCGATTCAAACGAGGATTCGATGTCATCCGGTCACTGACGCCGAAGTTGAACGTGTCATAGCGCAGCCCCAAGTCGACCCGCAGATGCCCCTTTAGCAGGATGAGATTTTCCTGTCCGTAGAAGCCGTTGTTCAGGATGTTGGTTCCCGCTGACGTGCGCAGATCCGTC
>CANIIC010000054.1 GCA_947467395.1 Bryobacterales bacterium | reverse complement strand
GAAGAACGACAGGCGCGACGCCAGTTCGATGTCGTTCACATTGAACGGCTTCGTGGTGTTCGCCGGGGTCCGCTCCGCGCGATACAAGAACTGCGGGCTGACCAACATACGCTCAAGAGCGCTCTGAATCCCGAAGTCGAACGTGCCGTCCTTGCGAGCATCATCATAGAACGGCATCAGGCCGGCAACGTCAGCGTCGCTGACGGGGCGCCGATACGCCCGACGCATCATCGTGGACAGGATCTCTTTGGCGCACGCCGGTTCTTGCGAAGCGTTTGTCGGACGGCAAGTGAAAATACGGCGACGGCTCGGGGTATCGCCCGGACCCTTCACGTTGTAAGGACCGCGAATCGTCACGGCGGCAATCGAGGGCTGGGAACCGCGCGTACGATTGCGCGTCTTGAGCGTACCTTCATCGAGAGCACGCGACTTCTGCACGAACGTCGCACCCACCAAGTGAGGACCAGCGGTTACAGCAACGCGATACTCCGTCGGGCCGCCACGTCCCGGAGGACCACCACGACCACGACCGGCGGCACCACCACCACCCAGCGGGATCAACTGCTTGCGTTCGCCGTCGATCGTAATTTCCATCTCGAACGCGTCGCGAGCACCACCAGCGGTTTCGATTTCGAAGGCGTACTCGCCATCGAGCGGGAAGTAGCTGTGCGCCGCGAGACCACCGCGCGTACCGGGCGAGAGTTCTTCGACGCGCTCATATTGCAGAGCCTGGGAAGGCGTGCGGTGAACGTTCACCATCAGCGGCATGTTCGGGTCACCCACAGCGAGGCGGCTCACCTTGCGGGCCGCTTCCAGATAACGTTCCATGGTCGCCGGCGAAAGGAACAGCAGGTCCGCGATGTTGTCGAAACCGCTCGACGCATTGTCCGCCGGAAGAAGGACGTCGTAGTCCATTTCCTTCGGCAGATTGTCGAGCGCGAGCATGTCGCGCACCGCGTTCTTGTACTCCGTGCGCGTCAGGCGATGCAGGTCGGGCAGATCGCCAGGATTCGGATTCGCCGCGGCGTAGGTGTCGAGCACTCCCTCTACATATGTAGAGACGCGAGCATACGTCGCGTTGTCGGGGCGAGGAGCACCAGGAGGCGGCATGCCGCGCGAACGCAGCTGGCGCACCACTTTCTCCCAGGTCTCCGCGTTCTGCGTAACCTGATCGAGCGTGTCCGCGTTAATCACTATGCCGGCAGTGCGTAGCGCTGGACTGTGACAGCCGCTACAATACTGAGTCAGCATCTTACCCGATGCGGCTTTCTCCGCTTGGGCCGTGGGAGCTTGAGTCCATGCAATGGACGCGGCTCCGAAGAGCCCCGCGATCACCACGGGGATCGCGATTAGTGGAGATAGATACCCTCTAGCCATGTGAGCGTCCCTAGTATATGATGTATGCAAGTATGCACGCAATAGCCTCGACACGAATCCTTTGTCTACTGCTCGCGTCCAGCGCCGCAATATTCGCGGCGGATGTTCGATTAGTGGATGCAGCAAAGAATAATGACGCGCGCACCGTCCGCACGCTGATCTCGCAGAAAGTAGATGCGAAGCTCGCGGATGTGGATGGCACCACCGCGCTGCACTGGGCTGCGCAGAACGGCAGCGTCGAAATTGTCGACGCGCTGTTGACAGCAGGTGCGGACGCGAAAGCCGCCAATCGCTATGGCATCACGCCCATGGCGCTGGCAGCAGAGAACGGCCAGACTGCGGTAATCGAACGCTTGATCAAAACGGGCGTCGACGTGAACACGACGTTTGGCGAAGGACAGACCGCCCTGATGAGCGCTGCGCTCAACGGTAAGGCGGATGCGATTCGCGCGCTGATCAAAGCCGGTGCGAATGTGAACGCGGTCGAGAAGTTCCGCGGCCAAACGGCCCTGATGTGGGCTGCGGGCGAAGGCAACGCCGATGCGGCTGCGCTGCTTGTCGAATTCGGCGCCGATGTGAAGGCAAAGTCGAAGGGCGGCTTCACGCCGTTCCTATTCACTGTGCTGAACAACCATATTGACGCGATGAAGGTATTGCTGCAGCACGGTGCGAACGTGGGCGACACCGCTCCCGATGGCAGCACGGCGCTGAACATGGCGATCATCAACGGTCACTATGACCTGGCTTCGACGCTGCTGGATTTGGGTGCGGATCCAAAGATACAGGATCTGAACGGCACGCCGCTCCACTCGCTGACGTGGATGCGCAAGCCGGGTACGTCGTGGGAAGCCGCAGGCACGGCGAGCGATCCGATTCCGGTGGCTCGCCCGTCCGACAAGACCTCTTCTTTAGAACTCGCCAAGAAGTTGTTGGCGAAGGGCGCCGACCCGAACGCACGTATCACCTGGAAAGAAACGGTGATGACGAAGTCGCTCGGCACGACGAAGAATCCGCCGAACGTGAACCTGGGCCGCCATCACCTGAGCTTTGTCGGCTCCACGGCCTACTACAACGCGGCTCGTAATGGCGATGTCCCGATGATGAAGTTGCTGGTGGAGAGCGGCGCGGATCCGAAGATCAACACACAGGTCGGCGTGACCCCGCTGATGGCTGCCGCGTGCCTCGATTACTACGAAGGCGAAAGCCCCGGTCCATTGACCGGAGTGAGCGAAGCCGAGCGTTTGGAAGCGGTGAAGCTCGCTCTGCAGTTGGGCGGTGACATCAACGCCAAGACCCACTTTGGCGACTATCCGATGATCGGCAGCGCGGAATTCACGCTGCTGACATACCCGGAAAACGTCGAAGATCTGCTGGGCCTGGGCGTGGGCGACCCCCGTTGGGACGGCATGACCGCCCTGCACGGCGCGGTAATCTGCAACCAGCCGACGATCCTGCAGTATCTGGTGGATCAGGGTGCGGACCTGAACGCGAAGAATCGTCTGGGCTGGACTCCGCTGATGATCACGAAGGGCATCTTCATGGCGAACTCGAAGAAGGAATTCCCCAGCGCCGCGAAGATCCTGGAAAAGGCGCTGCAGCAGAAGAGCGCGTCTCGCTAAGCGACGAAGTCCGTTCGAATCACTGGGGGCCGGGCAACCGGCCCCTTTTCCTTTTGGTGCACCTACATCCCGACCCGCTGTTCGAGCGCGACGTGGGCGAGGACCAAAAAACGACCCTCCGGTCGCTTCGTCGAGACCGGAGGGTCAATGGTGCAGGGGGTCGCGGGTGCCGATTGGGGGCAATGGCACCCGCGATCTAACGTGGGCGCGCGAGGGACAATTTGCGCGCCCGCATCAGAAGCTTTAGAAGCTCAGGCGCGCGATGAGCGTACCTTGACGAGCCGGGCTTTGGACGGTCGACGGGTTCACGAACCCGAAGCCGCCGGTTAGCACACCGTTTGAAGACGTCGTCGCAGCCGCCGCGTTTGTGGAACTCGGATCCGCCATGTACGTCCGGTTGAAGACGTTGCTAAATTCGGCGCGCACCATCAGGTTGAAGCGTTCGAGGAACCGGAAGTTGCGGGCCGCGCTCAGCGATTCCGAAGGACGGCGCTGGTAGCGGTAGTCGTTATAGAAGGCCGCCGAAGTACCGAACTGTCCATCCGCGGCATCGGTCCAGGCTGCCGGATTCAGCACCAGGTCCTTGCGGGGATCGGCGCAGTGGCAGTTCAGATCCTTCAAGAACAGCGGCTGGCCGGCCACACGATTGAAGAACGTGTTGCCCTGGAAGTTCACCGTACCCATGCGATTGTTGCTGGTGGGCGCCGCAATCGGCTGACCACTGGCGTACTGAAGCACCGTACCCAACGTCCAGTCACGCAGGACCCAGGAAACGGGCGCATAAGTATGAACCGTCGGGACGCGATAGTTCAATGCCAGCACGCTCGCCAGCGGGCGGGAGAACGCGGTGTAGGTCTTGTTGATATCGCGATTGAACACGTCGTTGGTGGGGCCATCGGTGCCGCGTTGCAGCTCCTTCGCCCACGTGAAGTTGTAAGTGAGATCCAGCCCCTGAGAAAGACGCTTGGTCACCTTCACTTGCAGCGAGTCGTACCAGGTGTTGCCGATCGGCGCCCAGAGTGCCGCCAAGCCCGAGGCGAATTGCGGGAACGGCCGCAATGACTGCGCGACCGTCGCTGTGGCGGGGAAGCCACCGTAGGGCAGTTTGTTCTGGAAGCGGGCAGCCGCCGCCGAATTCACGGGTGCACGCAGGATCGCGAGATCGGCCGCGTTGTTGCGGCTCAGGCCGTAGGCAGCCAGGCGGGAATCTTCGAGCGCATTGTAGTTCAGCTGAGTGCTCGGCCACCAGATGCCACGGTTGCCAACATACGATGCCTCGACCACAAGATTGCGGAAGATTTCCCGCTGTAGGCCGACGCTCCATTGATACTGGCGCGGCGGGCGTCCACCGTTCTGATCGACCACGGCCGGAGGACCCGCCAAGGCGCCGGGGTTGCCAGCGGCCGGGAACACGCCAGGGCTGAAGTTCGGCCACGGGGTGAGGAAGCCGGAGGGGATGCCGGTCTGCAAGGTCATCGCTTCGATGCCGAAATTCGGTGCAGTGAACGGGTTGTTGTGGGCCGCGTTGCCGAAGCCGGCGGCGCCCGTCGTGTTATACGAAAGGCCGAACCCGGCGCGCAGCACGGTCTTGGGGTTGATCTGGTAAGCCAGACCGACGCGCGGCTGGAACGCCAGCTTGTAGTTCTTGGCGAAAGTGCAGTTACAGGTCGCTTCAAACACTGTCGCGCCCGGATGGCCACCCGCCGTCGGATTCACCATACCCGCGTCGAGACTGGGGAGACGTCCGTACTGCTCGGTCGGAGCCGAACCGTAGTCCCAACGCAATCCGTAATCGAGCGTCAGGTTGCGCCGAACCTTCCAGGTGTCCTGCGCGTATAGCGCAAACTGCTTCTTGCCTGTGCGCACGTCGGACGGCAGCTGAATCACGCCGTTGTTCACAGCGCCCAGCAGGAAACTGGCGTAGGGGAAGCCGACCGAGATGCCACCCGGAGCCGTGGTCGACTGCAAGTAGGGCTGGCCGGTCTGTGCGGCAGAGAACGCGTAGTTACCGTTCGTGCCGTTCAGGATGTGGCCGACGAAGCCCTGCGGACGAAGTTCGCTGCCGAACTTGTAGGTGTGGTTACCCTTCACCCAAGTGAGCGAGAGGTTCGCCGTTGGCGTCGTCATGCTCTGGTTGGACTGGTTGCCGCCCGCGCCCGGACCCATGTTCGCCATGCCGCCCGTGCCGGTACAAACCGGAGTCACGCCCGCTTGGCACAGACCCGTGATACTGGGGAAGCGGCCGCCCGCATCGCCGACAACGGTCGCGCCCTTCAAGCCAAGCGCAGTGATTGAGTTGTAGGTACGCGTGGGAGACTGATCGTTGAACTTGTACAGCACCATGCCCACGCCCGCGTGCAACAGCAGGGTCGGGGACAGCGTGTAGTCGTAGTTCAGGCGATAGGTCCAGCTGTGCGTAAAGGTGCCGCGCGTAGCGGTGATCGTTTCCGGCAGGCCTTCGGAGCCGTTCAACTGCTGCGAATATTGAGCCGTCGTCGCATTCTGGCCGAAGTAGAACGAAAGCTTTGACTTCGAACCGATCTGCTGATCGACTTTGATCGACGGGTTGCTGGTAACGCGGTCATTCGGGAACGATGGCAGGTAATTCGAAGTCACCGCACTCGAGGTCGGCGTCGGAATCAGCGCCTGCATCTTTAAGGCAACCTGATCCAGCCGGGCGGTCGGGATCACATTGTTCACAAACGCATCCCGGAACAAGCTCCCGTTCGCAGCCGGGCGCGTCGTGGCCGGATCGAAGATCGTGCCTTCACGCATCGTACGGCCCAGAGGATCGGGCGCCGCCACGTTGCGACTGGTCCACGCAGTCGTAAAATCACCCGCACGATACGCATTCGTGGGCACCGTGATCGCACGATCGTTGGTTTGGAAGAACTCGCGGTACTGCTCAAAGCTGAAGAAGAAGAACGTGCGATCCTTGCCGTTGTAAATCTTCGGGATGGTGACGGGGCCACCAAAGGTGAAGCCGTAGTCGTTGCGGCGAATGCGCGGTTTCGTGTTCACATACGGCGTCGCGGCGTTTAGAGCCTCGTTCGCCATGTAGTCATACACGCCGCCGTGATACTGGTTGGTGCCCGACTTCATCGTGACGTTGAACAGACCGCCGCCCACCTGACCGAATTCGGCCGCATAGTTGCTTGTCTGCACCGAGGTCTCTTCCACCGCGTCCACGCTGGGCTGCATGGAGGGCAGGCTGAACGGGATCAGAGCGTTGCTCGAGTCCATGCCTTCGATCGTGGTACGCAGCGTGTTGTTCGGCGCGCCGTTCACACGGACACCGTTCACGCCGGTGGAAAAGTACACACCAGGAAGGAGCTGGGTCTGCGAAAGGTAGTAGCGCATGCCCTGGCTGGAGGAGTTACCTCCGCCGATGCCGAGGATCGGAAGGTCGTTCAGCCGCCTCGCGGAAACGGTGTGACTGAGTTCGCCGCTTTCCGTCTTCAGGAGCGAAACTTCATCGGTCACCGTGATAGACTCTGCCGCCGACCCGACTTCCAGCGAAACGTCGATGCGGATCGTCTGCGCCACCTGGACGCGGATATTCTCCTGGTTGAACCGCTTGAAACCCGTGACGATGACCGACATCGAGTAGGTCCCGACCGGCAGCTGAGCAACCGTGTAGTTACCCGTCGCGCTGGTCGCGGCTTGGTAGACACCGCCAGTCTCCACGTTTTTTAACTCCACCGGGGCCGCGGAGATCACGGCCCCCGCCGGATCCGTAATCGTGCCGGTGATCGTGCCGCGATCGCTTTGGGCGAACCCTGCGACGGCGGCGCATAGGAACAGTGCAAGCGCTTGAAATCTAGACATCCTCAGCTGCCTCCCTTAAACGAGCCTCAGTTGGTATGCAGGCATGCCTGCATGGCTGGGTAGTATATGTGCCGAAAGGATAGGTGTCAAGGCTCTGGATGCCTGTATGCAGTTCGTGATAGGGTAGAGGTTTATGAACGGCGGACGAAATCTGGAGTTTGTTTCTCAGACCGGGCGAGCGCTGTTGACTCTGCGAGAGCTTCTACTTAGGGGAGATTTCGTGCCTGGCGAGCGGCTTTCGGAGTTGGCCCTAGTGGCACGTCTCGGCGTCTCCCGCACCCCAATCCGCTTGGCTCTCGATCGGCTTTCCCACGAAGGCCTGTTGGAACCGTCGCCCTCGGGCGGCTTCACCGTCCGCGAATTCACCATCGCCGACATCTGGGACGCCATCGAAATGCGCGGCATCCTGGAAGGCACCGCCGCACGTTTGGCTGCCGAACGCCTGACCGACGCCGCCGAGTTGGACCGCCTCAAAGACCTGCAGCGTCAAATGGACGCCCTGGCCCGGCATATCACGGATTCATTCGCGCAATATATGGACCTGAACGAGGCCTACCACAACGAAATGGTGGCGCTTGCCAAGAGCCCGATGCTGGAGCGCACGCTCAACCATCTGACGTCCCTGCCCTTTGCCAGCCCTAGTGCCATGGTGTTCGCCCGTTCCAAGCTACCCAAGGCCGGCGAACTGCTGACGCTGGGTCAGGAAGAGCATCACGGCATCATTGAAGCGATTGAGAATCGTCAGGGAACGCGCGCCGAGGCCTTGGCTCGCGAACACGTGCGCTTGTCGCGCCGCAATCTGGAGACAGTTTTGATGGATGCGAACCTGCTCAGCTGCGTCCCAGGTTCATCGCTGATTCGCGTCAACGCTGTGAACTAGGCGGACGCTTGGCGCGAAAGCGTGGCGCGGAAGGTGCTTCCCCCAGGACCAGTTTCTTCCAGCGTGAGCGATCCGCCGTGAATGCCAGCGATCCATTTAGCGATCGCCAGTCCTAACCCGGCACCGCTGCCGCCATCTGAATTGGAACGGGAGCGCGCATTGTCGACGCGGTAAAAGCGTTCGAAAATCTTCTCCTTCGCTTCCAATGGAATTCCCGTTCCCGTGTCGCGCACCACAATCGAGTAGGCGTTTGAATCGGAGGAGTCGATGTCCACTGCCACCGAGCCTCCCTCCGGCGTGTACTTCACGGCGTTGTCGAGCAAGATCAGAACCAGCTGCCGGACCAAGCCTTCATCGCCGCGGCAGCCGAACTCCTGCGGCTCAGGTGCGCGCACGGTCACATGATGGCGCTGTCCCAGCAAGCCGGCTGCGCGTACACATTCCGTCACCGTCTCGCCGAGGTCGAACTCTGATACTTGCAGCGGTAGCGCCCCCGCATCCGCCCGGGCCAGAACGAACATGTCTTCCACAATGTGCTGCAATCGCACCAGTTGTTGATCGATCGTGCCCAAGGCTTCGCGATACTCTTCTTGACTGCGCTGGCCGCGCTCCAAAGTCACCTGAGCAGCGGTGTGCGCAACGTAGATCGGTGTGCGTAGTTCGTGCGAAGAATCTTCCATAAAGCGGCGCTGCAACGTAAAGGATCCCTCCATACGCTCCAGCAGTTGATTGAAAGTCGTCGCCAACTTCCCGAGTTCGTCTTTCGGGTTTCCCACCACCACGCGCTGCGTTAGATCCTTCGAACTGATTCGACTGGCGATCTCAGACATCTCAACTACCGGAGCAAGGCTCTTTCGCGCCAACAGCGACCCGCCGACAGCCGCAGCCGCCAACGCCAACGGGATCGCAAGGAAGAAGATCTGCCGGACTCCGGCCAACTCAGTTTCCACCGGAACCAGCGAGGAAGTCGCCAGAAACTGATACGGTCCCGCGCCCTTCACCAGCCGATCCTGCAGCGCCATTCGCCAGGGTTCGTCCTTCACGACGTTGCCCCAGAACTCAGGACGCTCATCACGCGATACCGCGTATGCAGGTACAATCCCGTTTGGCCCCGGCTTTGCGGCGACCAGCCGTCCGTTCTCGTAGACCGCGATTCCAATGCCCGGAAAGGAGTCCCGATACACCGTCGCCACGACACCGTGAAAGGACTCTTCCCCCGGAGCCTTTCCCTCATGCTCTTCAATCTCGTGTTGCAACGATCGAAACAAAACGTCAATGGACGCGACCAATTGCCGGTCGGCATCGGCACGCACGTTCTGTGCCAGTAACGAATACACGACGGTGCTGAAACCAATCAAGACCAGCGACAAGACCGCCACATACCAGACGGTGAGGCGAAAGCGGACAGAGTTATACACGGGGCTCCTGTTCAGAACTCAGGATGTAGCCTTCGCCTCTGCGCGTGTGCAGAAGCGGTGTCGAATTCGGCCCCTCCAACTTGCGGCGCAGCCGTTGCACGTAGACTTCGATCAGGTTGGAGAAGGGATCGTAGTTCTCTTCCCATACGTGTTCGGAGATATCGGCTCGACTCACCACTTCCCCCGCGCGACGCGCCAAGTACTCTAACATCGAATACTCCTTCGCCGTCAGGGATACCGAAACACCGTTGCGAATTACCGAATGAGATCGTGTATCTACGGACAGGTCTCCAATTTGCAGGACGGTCTCCTTCAAGTCCGCGCCACGCCTGAGGAGCGCGCGAATTCGCGCCAGCAGCTCACCAAAGTCGAACGGCTTGGTCAGATAGTCGTCCGCCCCACGGTCCAGTCCCG
Source organism: Bryobacterales bacterium (assembly GCA_947467395.1). GTDB lineage: Bacteria > Acidobacteriota > Terriglobia > Bryobacterales > Bryobacteraceae > Palsa-187. The sequence continues at coordinate 11,972 of CANIIC010000054.1, read as the reverse complement.
TGATGCGATCCGTTACACCACCCCGTGCCGTCAGCAGCAGAATCGGCACGCTCAATCCACGCTCTCGCAGCTGGCGGCAGACTTCAAAACCATCGACACCTGGCAGCATCACGTCCAGGATCAATAGATCGTAGGTGTTGATCTCCGCCTTCTCCAACGCCTCAGCACCATCGTAGGCGAGGTCGACAGCATACGTCTGCTCGCGCAGCCCTTTGCTCAGCATGTGCGCGGCATCGCGCTCGTCCTCCACCAACAGAATCCGCATCGGCTCTACTGCTATTGTGTCACTGGTTTGCGAGAGAACCATGGATACACTACCGGCAACACCAGCAGCGTCAGAAGAGTTGACGTCACCAAACCACCGATCACCACGGTTGCCAGCGGGCGTTGCACTTCCGCCCCGGCCGACGTCGCGACCGCCATCGGAATGAAGCCCAAACTGGCTACAAGTGCCGTCATGAGCACCGGCCGCAACCGCATCGCGGCCCCTTCAACAACCGCATCATGGATCGACTTCCCGTCCAGCCGAAGGCTGTTAATGTAGCTCACCATGACGATCCCGTTCAACACCGCAACACCGAACAATGCGATAAAACCGACTGACGCCGACAAGTTTAGATTCAGTCCGCGAGCCCATAATGCAGCGATACCGCCCACCATCGCAAACGGAACGTTCAGCAAAATCAGCAACGACTGCGGCACAGATTGGAAAGTGGCGAACAGAAGTCCAAAGATGACCAGGATTGACGCTGGCAACAGGATCATCAGGCGTTGCGTCGCACGCTCCTGATTCTCAAACTGCCCGCCCCAATCCAAGGAGTAGCCGGGAGGCAGCTTCACCATCTTTTCTACCCTTGGCCTGGCTTCCGCCACAAAACCGCCCAGGTCGCGACCTCGAACGTTGGACTGCACCACGATGCGGCGTTGCCCATTCTCGCGCGTGATCAACTCAGGGCCTTGTTTCACGGCAACCTCAGCCACTTGTCCCAAAGGAACGCGTTCCCCGCCCGGAGCGAGCAACACAATCTCACGCAAGCTCTCCGGATCCTTGCGGAAACGTTCGGGCAGGCGCAGCACGATCGAGAAACGGCGCTGGCCCTCGATCATGTCGCTCACCACACGGCCACCGACTGCCGTTTCAATGATCTCCCGCACATCGGAGACATTCAACGCGTAGCGGGCCAGTTCCTGGCGGTTGATCGCGACCTGTAGCTCCGCGACACCGGTCGTCATTTCCATCTGAGCGTCGGCCGCGCCCTGGACTCCAGTAACCACACGCAGCACCTGCTCCGCCAGCGTTTCCAGGGTGCGTGGATCTTCGCCGAAGATCTTGATCGCGACGTCACCCTTCACACCGGAGATCGTTTCATCCAACCGCATCGCCATGGGCTGGGTGAAGTTATACGCAACTCCAGGGACCTTCTCGAGCGCCTTTGACATCCGCTCAATCAGGTCATCCTTCGAAACGCCCTTGGGCCATTCCTCGTAGGGCTTCAGCAGCACGTAGACGTCGCCCTGGTAGATGCCCATCGCTTCCGTCGCCAAGTCGGGACGCCCGATCTTGGTTACCACGCTCGAAACTTCCGGGAAGCTCTTCACCAATCGCTCTACCTGGTTGCTCAGTTCAATCGACTGCGGCAATGATATACCGGGCAGCTTGCGCGTTTCGATCAGGATGGAGCCCTCATCGAGGCGCGGCATGAATTCGGTTCCAATCCAAGCTAATGAAGCGATGCTCACCACTACCATGCTCACGGAGACCAAAACTGTAATCACCGGGTGACGCAGCAAGAACTCCACAGTCGCCTGGTAGCGATCCCGGAACGCGTCGAACCATCGTTCCTTGTGTTCCTTCAGTCCCGAACGGAACGTGATCGCGGTAGCCGCGGGCACGACCGTCAGCGCGAAGATCAACGCGCCCAATAGTGCGGAGCAAACCGTGATCGCCATCGGCCGGAACATGCGCCCTTCCAGGCCCTCAAGGAAGAAGATCGGCATATACACGGCGATGATGATTGCCACCGCGAACACGATCGGGCGAGCCACTTCATAGGCGCTCTCTCGAATCTCGTGTTCAGCACTCGTATCCGGGTGCTTGTGCTGCAACCGACGCATGGAGTTCTCCATCATCACCACCGCGCCGTCCACGATCATCCCAAAGTCGATGGCGCCCAAACTCATCAGATTCGCGCTGACGCCGAAGATATTCATCCCGATGAACGCCACAAGCAGGGACAACGGAATCACCGCGGCGACGATCAGAGCCGCGCGCACATTTCCGAGGAACAGCAACAGCACCGCGACCACCAGCACACCGCCCTCGATGAGATTGTGTTGCACGGTCTCAATGGTGCGATTGATGACTTCCGACTGATCATAGAACGCGCGGATCTTTGTTCCCGCCGGCAGTACCAGCGACGCGAGCTTCGTTTTGACTCGTTCGATGACGTTCTTGCCGTTCTCTCCCTTGAGCATGATCACCATGCCGGAGACGCTTTCCCCGTTGCCGTCACGCAGAGTGGCACCCTGCCGTTGCATCGGTTGGATGGATACTGTCGCGACATTCTTCAGGCGAATCGGCGTGCCCTCGTGCGAGTGAATGACGATGTTTTCGAGATCCGCTAAACCCTGCGCCCGCCCCATACCGTGCAGCGTGTATTGCTGCGAGGCGTGCTCAATGTAGCCGCCTCCGAAATTCGCGTTGTTTTCCTGAACGCGCTCGAAGATATCGCGCAACGTGAGGTCGTAAGCGCGCAAACGTTCGGGCTGGACTTCAATGTGATACTGCCGAGTCTCTCCCCCCCACGTGTTCACTTCGTTCACGCCGGGCACGGTGCGCAGTTGATTGCGGATCTGCCATTCCTGGATGGTTTTCAATTCCATCGGCGAAGTCTTTTCGCCCTCCAGCGTGTACTGGTAAATCTCGCCAAACGCCGTGGCGACAGGCCCCAGCGTCGGTTCCAATCCCTGCGGCAAACGTGAGCGAACTTCCTGTAATCGCTCATTCACCAACTGGCGGGCGAAGTACGTTGCGACCGAATCCGGGAAGATGACCGTGGTCACCGACAATCCGGCCTTCGAGATTGAGCGCACCGATTCCGCATTGGGCGTACCCATCAGGGAGACTTCGACGGGGAAGCTAACCAACTGTTCCACTTCCGCCGGAGCCATACCAGGGCTCTCCGTGATCACGGTGACCTGATTGTTCGTCAAATCCGGAAACGCATCGATGGGGATGCGCAACATCGCCCATACTCCGGCCGCGATGAAGCCGACTACTCCGACGAGCACCATCCAGCGGTGCTCCATGTGAAAGTCCAAGATGCGTCGCAGCATGTTATTCCTCGGAAAGCGACGCTTTCATAAATTCTGACTTCAGGATGAAAGCGGACTGTGTGACCACCTGATCGCCGGCCTTCAGCCCCGACAAGACTTCGACATCTGTTCCGATCGTTCGTCCCACCTGTACGGGGCGCATCTCGAACTTGTCATCGGACAGCTTCACAAATACCACTGGCTCACCCCGAAGATCCTGTACCGCTTCCGCCGGCAACATGAGCGCCGTTCCGCCGCGGCCGAGTTCGATTTCAGCATCCGCATACATCTCCGGCTTCAGCTTGCCCTGCATGTTCTGGAGCTCGATGCGCACTTTGATTGTGCGAGTTCCAGGGTCTAGCAACTCTCCCAGCTTGCCGATTCGTCCGTTGAACGCCTGATTCGGGTAAGCCTGCACATACACACGCACCGGCATCCCGATGCGCAGCTTGCCCAGATATTCCTCGTTCACCTCCGCCATGGCCCACAGACTCGACAGGTCGCTGATCGTGAACAGATCCGTGGACGGAGTGACGACCGTTCCCGGGGTGATCGTGCGGATCAGAACAGTGCCTGCGGAAGGAGCCTTCACGGGGATCAAATCGTTGTCCTCGCCACTCACGCGCTGAGGAACGTCCGCTTCCTCCACAGGAATCCCCAGGACCTCGACCAAGTGGGTCACCGCCTTCTCGATCTCGATCTCGGCATTCTGGACATCGGTCTGAGAGTTCTTCCACTCGGTCTCGGCTTGCTCGTATTGCGCCACGGACCCCGCACGCAAGTCCAGCAATCGCTTGGCACGATCCTTGAGCTTCAAGCGGTACTCTTCGATTCCCTGCATCCGCGCGAAATCTGCCTTCGCCTTCTTGTAGGCAGCTCGAGATTCATGAATGTCATGGCTGTGCATCTCAGCCAATATTTGATCCTTCTTCACGAGGTCTCCGGGATTCGCCTGAACTCTCGAGATACGTCCTTCGGCAACGGCGCCGACGCGCCACGTGTGGTTCTCGTCAGCCGTCAACTTGGCTGTCGCGCGGATCACTTCCGGCACAGACTCAGCCGAGATTGATGTGACTTTCACGCCACTGGAGGCCTGCGCTTCGACGCTCATTGTCACTATGTTGCTCGCCCGCGCTGCAGCCACTGGAGCAGAGGCAGGGGCCGCTTCAGGCACAGGCGGATTCCCGCAGGCAGTCAGGAACAGAGCCGCAATAGCGGCAGAAACAATGCGATTCATCGACCTACTCCCAGGGCAGTTTCGAGCGTGACCAAACTCTGCCGGTATTCCATACGCATCCGCGCGTTCAACACTTCCAGTTCGATGTAGATTCGTTCGGCTTCCAGCAGGCGCAACAAATCGGTACCGCCTTCGCGATAAGCGGCACGGGCGATCGTCACGGACTCATCCGCTCGCGCCAACGCGCCGGCCACCAGCGCAGCCAGACGCTGCCGGCGAGCTTCCGCATCACGATGCGCGGCCTCGATTTCCGCCTTCACTTGAATCTCAAGCGCACGCACGCGGGATTCCGCGACCGAAACGTCGCTCTGCGCAGAAGCGATATTGCCCTGGTTCTTATTGAAGAAGGGCAGCGGGACCTGTACGCCCCACATGAACGTGTTGAAACCTACCGTCCGCTTATAACCGGACAACACTTCCACATCCGGTTTGGCGATGGACTGCTGCAACCGAACACCAGCCCTTGCCTGCTCGATGCCCTGCCGCGCCTGACGCAAGTCAGGCCGATTCTCCAGCGCCTGCCCGATGTCGATCAACGGCACCGGGGGCTGGTCGTCGATGCTGTCTACGAGCCGAACGTCCGCAAACGTTTCGCGGCCCATCTCGCGCAACAGCGCCAACTTGGACGACGTGACATCGCGCTCCGCATTTTCCAGGGCGATATTCGTGCGATCCCCTTCTAGCCGGACACGCACTACGTCGCCTTCGGCGATAGCACCTTCGCGTAATTGAACTTCGTGGTATTCGATGGTTTGCAGCAGGTTCTGCTGGCTCTGCTTTAATAGTGCGACAATCCGCTCCGCACCTACCGCCGACCAGTACGCCTGCTTCACGCGGGAGACGATCTGTTGGGCGAGGATATCTCGCTCCAACTGCGTCAATCGAACGTTCTCTTGTGCGAGTTCGACTCGACGCTGGCGTTTGGAACCGGTCTCTAAAACCTGCGATGCATAGAGGAATTGATCAGTGAAGGTTGACGCAACCGGAATGTGCGTGGTCCCGGCGAAGTTCCAGTTTTCACTCTGAATGAAGAGTCGAGGATTCGGACGCAAGCCCGCCTGCTGCACAAGAGCCCCAACGGATGTGATCCGCTGCGATTCCAGAGCCAACACCGGGTGCGATTCCAGAGCTTCGCGCACGGCGTCATCCAGCGTCAAGAGTTGCTGGCCGTGCGCCAACACACCCACTGAAAAGCAAGACCAGGCGAAGAACAGTACAGATCTTCGCGATTTCACCCACTGCAAGACAGTTTTCACCATGCCCAGATTAACTGGGAGCACATGAACAGCCGATAAATATAGACTCGCTCTAGCGCGGGTAGACCGTTAAGTCGCGCAACGCGTAGCGACGGACCTTCGCTCCCATCGTGTGCATCGCCTCCAGGATCTCCAATAAGTTTCCTCGATTCAGTTCCAGCTTGTGCTCATTCGGCTGATACTGTGTGCCCACCTTGTAATCCAGAAACGGCGTCGCGCTCTGCTCGATGTGCGTACCCAACACATGCGTCACAGGCTTGTCTTTGGTGAATTCCACCAACCGTTCAATGCTCGCCGTGAACGTTGGAGCATCCCTCACGTACAAACGCCCCGGATACACAGTGTCCCCGGTCAGCAACACCCCGGTCTGCCGGTCGTAGATCGCGATGGAAGCCACTTCATGACCGGGAATCCCAATCACATCTAGGACGCGCCCCCCCAGTTCGAACTGCACAATATCCTTGGGCCAATCCTTGAACCCGAAAAACGTCTGCACAGACGCCACATCCGTCCCGAGCACCGTCGTATTCGGCAACGCCTTCATCTGCGCATCGCCCGCGGTGTGATCGCCATGCGCGTGACTATGCGCAACCACCGAGGGAATCGGCGTTGTGCGCCCCGCGCGCTTCGCCCACTTCGCGATCAGGTCGGAGACCACTCGCCCGGTTGGGACGGCTTGCCCTGCCCCCGTATCGTACAGCAGCGCCTTCTCTGCTCCGAAGAACAAATAGAGGAACGGCTTCTCATAGTTGATGCAGCCGGATTCCCTCAGGATGAACAGGTCCGGGTTGTACTCATGCACCTGGAATTCGGGGACTTCTAAACAGTTCGGACCTCCGGTGATCCACGTCGCCGGCAGCGTTCCTGGTTTCACCGTTCCACCATCGGGCTCCGGAAACTGCGCATACGCGCAACCTGCCAACAAAAGAGTGATCAAAAGAGGTTTCATGATGGCTCCCTGAATAAAAAATGGCCCCGGCAAATAAATGCCGGGGCCGTTGGAGGACTGGCTTCGTTTAGAACTCGTAGCGTAATGCGAACTGCATCACGCGCGGGTCCTGAGTAGAGGAGAACTGGCCGAAGGTAGCCTGAGACTGAATGCTGCCCTGGAAGCCAGTGAAGTTCACAAAGTTGAACGCGTTGAAGGCTTCACCGCGAACCTGCAGCGTGTGGCCTTCCCACGGCATCTTGAAGTACTTGCCGATGGAGAGGTCAGTGTTGCGCACGTTCGGCAACCGGATGATGCCGCGCGTACCCACCGTGCCGGGATACTGACCCATGAAGGCTTTGTAATCCGTGGTGTTGGCGAACAACGAGGGGTTGCCGTTCTGGTTCAGGGTTACACCCGTGGTCGGCATTGTCGCACCCGGGCGGAGAACCGCCAAGGCCGAGTTCAGGTAGTTCGTGGGAAAGATGCCGCCGTTGCTCAAGCTGACCGGAGTGCCGGTGCGATAAGACACCAGCGCCGAGATCTGCCAGCCACCGATCAGTCCATCCAGCCACTTATTGGAGTTACCGGCGAATTTCTTGCCTTTACCGAACGGCAGTTCGAACACCGTATTCGCCGTGATGTTGTGGCGGATATCGAAGTCCGATGGACCGCGGAAGCACTTCGGGCAGAACGAGTCCTGAATGGTGGACGCGTTCGATTCAGAAGCCGAAGCGTTGTCAATCGCGTGCGACCAAGTGTAGTTGAAGTCGAAACCCCAACCTTTCTGCACTGGGCGGCGCAGCACGATCTGCATGCCGTGGTACGAACCGGTACCAGCGTTCGTCCAGGTCAGAAGACCGGACTGCTGCTGGGGGAAGAAGGTGTTGCAACCGTTGACCGCGATGCAGCGGCCATCGGCGCGTTTCACGCGATCGTAGTCCTGCAGGGCGTCCAGATCGCTCTGGGCGTAGACGCCGTAGACGTTGTTAAAGTAGTTCGCCGAAGCGCTACCCGTGATCTTGTCATTCTTGGCACCGGGGAAGATGTTCTCAATGAACGGAATCGCCGGAACCAAGCTCGGGTTGGCCTTAACCTGAGCGGCCGTCACGCCAGACTCAAAAATGTCACGCAGCTTGCCCATCGCCTGCATCCAGTTCTGGCCCGACGCCTGATCGGTGAAGCGGGTCAGCGGCTGGCCGTAGTCGGTGCGCAGTAGGCTCTTGTGGCTGAGGCGGCCGACATAGCCCACTTCCAAAGTCATCTTCGCGGCCAGTGGACGCGCGACGCTCATGTTCAGCAGGTACTGGTAGGGAGCCACCAGGTTCGGAGAAACCGCGGAGTAACTATTAAAACCACCGAAGATCTCCGGAGGAGTATACGGGAAGCCGGTCGCCGTCGGAGCTGTCAGGCTCGGCAGGCTTCCGACACCGAAGCGCGGCGAACCGGAGAAGTCCGTGTTCAGCGGCTGGCTGAGCGTGGTCTGCAGGCCGGGCGAACCGCTGGAAGCAAAGTTCACCGCCATGTTGCTGCCATAGCGATCGTAGGTCACAGCGCCACCGGCACGGATTACAGAACCCTTGCCGAAGATGGTGCCCAACACGCCATCGAAGTCCGGAGTGTAGGCGATCGAGACGCGAGGCGCGAAGTTATTGTTATCGCGCTTGTACCAGCTCGCCGCTCCGTTGGCCGCGCCGCCCTTCACAAACGTCAGCTTCGCGGAAGGATCCGCGAACGCCGGGACACCCAGCAACTGGCCGCCCGCCCGATCCGCAAAGTACTGATCGACGTTGCCCGCCGTGACAACCTGCTCGCCATTGGCTTCATACACCGGGGAGTAGCTGCCGTAACGCACGCCATACGTCAGCGTGAAATTTGGCTTTATCTTGTACGTGTCCTGGAAGTAGAACTCGTATTCGTTGGTCGCAAACTTGCGCGGAATCGCACCGCCGAACGGAATGGTGCCGCCAGCCACTGCAAAGTTGAACGTCGCGCTGTACTGGTTCAGAACACCCAGCATCGCGCCCATCGCGTTCTGCACGTTGGTGGTTTCCGTCAGGGTCGCGGAGCTGCCGTACTTCGACTGCGCGAAGGACTGGACCGCGTTGCTGATGTCCTGGCCTAAGCCCTTCAGAGTATTGCGGCTGAAGCTATAGGACGGGTTGTTCGAATAAGACACGCGATTGTTGCGAATGAAGCGCATGTTCGCGCCCACCTGCAGCGTGTGACGGCCCACGTTATAGGTCAGGTCGTCCGTAAAGTTGTAGGTCGGCGCGATGCGCGTCGAAGGACGCGGGAACGCCGTGGGCGTTGCAAAAAACAGCGACAAGTTCGAAGCCGTCGTGCCGGTCCCAGAACCGCCGATGCGGGTCAGGCCGAAGTTGAACGTGTTTACCAGGCGGGGAGAGAGCACTGCGGTGTAATTGGCCGAAAGCCCGCGCGAGTTATCGATCAGCTGGGCAGCCGCCGTCTGACCGGGGAACTGCGCCAGATTGCCGGAATCGTCCTCTTTATTTGCAGCCAAGGTGCCGCGGACGTTGATCGTGTGATTGCCCGACTTGAACGGATTGAAGTCCATCTTGCCGACCAGCGCGCGATAGTTGAGCGTCTTCGGAGCATTGAAGCGCAGAACCGAGAAGTTTAAGCCGCGATCCGCGGACGAGAGCGGATCGTTACCCGCCGGGTACGCACTCATGTAGTTCTGCAACGCCGAGTTGAAGCCCAAGTGCAGCGGATCAACCGCGATTACCTCGGCCGGAGTCAACGTGCCAACCTGGCCGTTGCTCATGCGGTACTGAACAATGCCCTGCTTGAAGCTGTCCGTCGGAACCGTGCGCGTTGTGTTCACGGCCGTACGATCCTTGCGTTCTTCCCAGTTGAAGAAGGCGAACCACTTGTCCTTCATGATCGGTCCACCCAGCGAAGCGCCGAACTGATTTCGGATCAGATTCTCGCGAGCCACACCCGCGCGATTGCTGAACCAGCTGTTCGCCGCCGTGGACTTGTTCCGAGTAAATTCATACAGCGAGCCGTGCACATCGTTCGACCCGCTCTTCGTCACCAGCGAAACCTGGCCACCGGAAGACCGGCCCTGACTCGCGCCGACGCCCGCCGTGGTTACGCGGAATTCCTGCACAGAATCCAGTGGCACTGGTAAAGCCGCGGTGAACGCCGCATTCGCGCCGTTCTGCTGATTATCATTGGCGTCGACGCCGTCCAGAGTAATGTTGTTCTGGTCGCGACGCGCACCCATCACTTCACCTGTCGAGGTCACACCCGCCTGCAGGCTGAGCAGCCCAACGACATTGCGCGTCAATAGTGGTAACTGGCGAATCTGAACCTGAACGAAGGGATTGCCGAGAGAGGCGTTTTCAGTGTTCACCGCCACCATTTCGCCCACCACGTCGATAGTTTCCGTCACCTGCCCCAGCGCCATTTTGATGACTAATTCGGCCGGCGTGTCGATCTGAAGCGTAACCGGGGATGCCGTGCGATACGTCGAAAATCCGGGACGCTGCGCCTCGATCATGTACTGACCCGGAGGCAGCTGAGGCAGAATGTACGCGCCGGTCGCATCAGATACTGCGGTACGAGTCGCAGAGGTCCCTACGTTAGTAATGGTGATAATCGTCTCGGGCACCACCGCGCCCGAAGGATCCGTCACCGTGCCGCTGAGCGAAGATGTCTGCGCCAGAGCTGATAAAGTAGCAAATAAAAGTGTTAGTAACACTTTTTTCATAAGAAGGTTTCTCCTGTAGCGAGCGATTGGTCGTCCAAGACATGGACGGTGTACCGCGGGGGTTCCGCGGACGACTCTACATAGAGCGGTATTGCAGCGACAAGCTGCCCTTCTTGTCCCAACAGCGGGACGACCCTGAAGCGAACTACTCCCAGTTCGTTACAGTTATTACGCGACCAGTTCGTGAATCACGTTACCCGCTACGTCGGTGAGACGGAAGTCCCGACCGCTATAACGATACGTGAGTTTCTTATGGTCGATCCCCATGAGATACAGGATTGTGGCATGGATGTCATGCACATGTACCGGCTTCTCTACTGCTTTGACGCCGAATTCATCGGTGGCTCCGTGGATATGACCGCCCTTTACGGCCCCTCCCGCTAACCACATCGTGAAACCGAATGGATGGTGGTCGCGGCCGCGCTTCACGTTGCCGCTGTTGCCGCCCACCTCACGCACTGGAGTGCGCCCGAATTCCGAGCCACAAACCACCAGCGTGTCCTCCCACAATCCGCGCTGCTTAAGATCTTTGATGACCGCAGCGAACGGCTGGTCGGAATTTTTTGCATTTGTTTTGTGCGCGAAGATATCGGCGTGGGCATCCCACGGATCGCCCTTCGAATAATAGACCTGGACCATGCGCACGCCTTTTTCCACCAAGCGGACCGCTTCCAGGCAACCACGCGCCACAAAACCCTCTCCGTACATATTCAGCACGGACTGCGATTCCTTGCGAACATCGAACACATCCGGAGCTTCCGTCTGCATCCGGTACGCGATCTCCATGCTCTTGATGACACCTTCCACCTGAGCATCGGAACTGGAGTTGCGCATATTCTCGAGACGTTTCAACAGATCCAATTCCCGTCGCTGTTCGTCCAGCGTGAACTTTGGATTGTTGACGTAACTGATCAGTTTCTTCGGATCGAAGTTCTTCTCGACGACAACCTTCTTGTCTTTCTTCTCGTCCTTGCCGTCGGCGGCCGGCATCGGTTCCGGCATCTCCTCCATCATCATGTCGCCCTGCGGTCCATTCGTGACCGCGTTCGAAATGTAGGTGCCCTGATGGATCGCCGGCAGGAAGCCGTTGCTCCACAGCGGAGGACCGACGGTCGTCGGGATGTCGGGACACAGCACCACGTAACCCGGCAGATTCTGATTCTCCGTACCCAGCCCATAGGTGATCCACGCGCCCATCGATGGACGGCCCGCCTGATTGGCACCCGTGTTCATCATCAAGCACGAAGGTTCGTGGTTCGGGATTTCGGTGTAGACCGATTTCACCCAGCAGATGTCGTCGGCGACTTCGCCCAGGTGGGGCCACAGTTCGCTGATCTCCATGCCGGACTGGCCATACTTCTTGAACGCGAACGGCGACTTCATCAGTTCGCCCGTGCGCCTTTCGGTCTTCGCCATGCCGCCCGGAAGCGGCTGGCCATCGTACTTCTCCAGCATCGGCTTGTAGTCGAACGAATCAACGTGCGACATGCCGCCGTT
>CANIIC010000053.1 GCA_947467395.1 Bryobacterales bacterium | reverse complement strand
GCTTCCGCTTCGCGATCGCCGACCACCAGCATGTACGGGATCTTCTGCATCTGCGCTTCGCGAATCTTGAAGTTCACCTTCTCATTGCGATCGTCCAAGTCCGCACGGAACCCGGCATCGACTAACTGCTTGTGAACCGTCTTGGCGTACTCCAGCTGACGATCGGTGATCGACATCACCATCACCTGCACCGGAGCCAGCCACACCGGGAACGCACCCGCGTAGTGTTCGACCAGGATGCCGAAGAAGCGCTCAATCGACCCGTACAGCGCGCGATGCACCATGATCGGTTGATGCTTGGCGCCGTCGGCGGCCACATATTCCAGGCCGAAGCGCTGCGGCAGCGTGAAGTCGAACTGCGCCGTCGACAACTGCCACTTACGTCCCAGCGCATCGAGCAGCTTCACGTCGATCTTCGGGCCGTAGAACGCGGCTTCGTCTGGAATCACCGGAGCCTTGATGCCCATGCGTTCCGTCACGCGGCGCAGCGCGCCTTCCGCGAGTTCCCACTGATCCTTCGTGCCATCGTACTTGCCGCTGGCTCCGCCATCCCACGTGGAGATTTCGGCTTCGAATTTCTCGAACCCGTAGGCGCGCAACGTGTCGAACGCAAACTCCAGACACGCCACCACTTCGTCTTCCACCTGCTCCGGCGTACAGAAGATGTGCGCATCATCTTGCGTAAATCCACGGACGCGCAGCAAGCCGTGCATGGTGCCGCTACGTTCGTAGCGATACACCGTACCGAGTTCGCCTAAGCGCACCGGCAGTTCGCGATAGCTGCGCAGCTTGTCGCGATAAATCAGAATGTGGCCGGGGCAGTTCATCGGCTTCAGACGATATTCCGCATCGTCGAGATCCATGCCCGCGAACATGTTCTCCGCGTAGTGGCCCAAGTGGCCGGAGGTGCGCCACAGATCCGCGCGCATCACGTGCGGCGTGTAAACGATGGAGTAACCGCGCTTCAGATACTGATCGCGCATCCAGTCTTCGATGATCTTGCGAACGCGTCCACCCTTGGGATGGAAGAAGATCAGGCCCGGACCCGCGAGTTCCTGGATGCTGAACAGATCCAGCTCCTGGCCCAGCTTGCGATGGTCGCGCTTCTTGGCTTCTTCCAGCTTGTTGAGGTACTCGTCCTGATCCTTCTTGTTGAACCAGGCCGTCCCGTAGATGCGCTGCAACTGCGCGTTCTTCTCGCTGCCCTTCCAATACGCACCCGCGACCGAAAGCAGCTTGAACGCCTTGATCTTTTTCGTGGACGGCACGTGCGGTCCACGGCAGAAGTCGATGAAGTGCGGGCCCAGCGTGTATTCGCTGAAGACTTCCGCCGCACGCTCTTCAATCAGCTCGCACTTCATGGGCTGATCGCCGTACAGCTTCAGGCCTTCCTGCTTCTCGGTGTACTTGCGTTCGTACGGCAGGTCGCGCGCCTGGATCTCCCACATCTTCTTCTCGATCTTTTCGAGATCTTCGGGAGTGAAGGCCGTGGCGCGTTGGAAGTCGTAGTAGAAGCCGTTTTCGATCGGCGGCCCAATGCCCAGCTTGGTTTCCGGGAACAGTTCCAGCACCGCCGCAGCCAGCAAGTGGGCGGTCGAGTGCCGGTACACTTCCAGAGCATCCGGATTCTTGGTCGTGAGAATCTCCAGCTTCGCGTCGCCATCGAAGGCACGCGCGAGATCCCACAGATCCCCATTCACCCGAGCAACAATCGCATCGTCAGCCAGACGAGAGCTGATCGATTTCGCGACATCCAGCGGCGTGGTTCCAGCCGCAACACTTTGGACGCTACCATCCGGCAACGTGACCTGAATATTTCCCATACTGTCCTCTCAGAGTATCAAAGCTGGCTTTCCGCACGTGGCAATTGGCAATGAAACTGCTGGCACTTACAACAAGATGAAGATGCGAATGATTGTCAACACCATCGTTTCCGCACTCCTGCTGGCCGTGGGCGGGCACGCACAGGTGGTGCAGGCTGTTCTGAACGGAGCCTCCTATAGCGGAAACCTCGCCCCCGGGACGTGGGCCGCGCTGTTTGGAACAGGTCTCGCGCCATCCAGCGCAGTTGCGGCCAACGTGCCGTTGCCCAAACAACTTGCGGGAGTCTCCGTGACCGTTGGCGGCGTGGAGGCCCCTCTTCTGTTCGTCTCCACAGGGCAGATCAATTTCATCGTTCCTTTCGAAGTCGCTGTTCCGGCTCCGAGTCTGAACTCCGTCCCCGTGGTGGTGAAGAACGGTTCCGGATCCAGCCCGGCTTTCAACATCGCCCTCTCTCAAAATGCCCCGGCGATCTTCACGCAGAATCAGGCGGGTACCGGCAACGCGCTTGTGTTCGATGGCGGCTTCCGGCCGGTGACCGCGTTAGGCGACGCACCAGTCATCTTTTATGCCGCCGGGCTTGGTGCAACAACGCCGGCGCCCAACTCGGCAGCTGGCGGCAACGCGGCGGAGCCCTTCAACCGGGTAGTCGATCCCCCGGAGGTCTATATCGGGGACACTCGCGCCAATCTCCTGTTTGCCGGGCTGGCGCCGGGGTTCCCTGGCATTTATCAGGTGAACGCGGTTCCCAATGGGCCAGTTTCGGGAACGGTGTCCATTCGCCAAAAGGGTTGGACCAGCAACGTCACCACCGCGCCCATCGCTTCCGGCGGCAACGTTCGAAACGTGACAGGAACCATCGATGGGCTGTATCCTCCAAGCGGAGCAAACGTGGCGTTGACTGGATTCAGCCCGAGCACGGGCGCCGTGGTGTCCTATTCAGCGATTCTGATCGCGGCGACTTTCACCGTTAGTTTCGATCTGCAACCCAACGCCAAACCGTTCTCCGTCGTCGCCACCAGTGAAACGTCCAACAGTATCCTTCGCATTGACCCGGCTGCGCGGGTATGGTCATTGACCAGCACCGTTCCCTCAATGGCGACCCGAAATTATGACTTTTCTGGGACCGATTTCAAAATTCTCGAATTCTTGACCTGCACAACGGCCACCGCTTGCCTACCGATGCCCGGGAACGTGGTCCCGTTCGCGAGGGTCTTTCCGCCCGAACTTCGCGCCGTCAGGTTCCTGCCACCGCCAGATTCTCCGGCGGGCACTGCGTCGGCCTCTGGAACTATCCCGGCCGACGGGCATTTCGAGCTCACCACCGGTACTGCCTTTGGCGCCTACCTTCAGGTACCGCACGCCGGAGGGTTCGACCGGACGACGACCTTCCGGCTTTACGTCGACGGTGTGTTGGTGGCCACCAAGGAAGTGCCTTATCAAGTGCGGCAGTGACGGTGATTCAAAGACGCTATATTGAAGAAGATCGCCGTGACACCCACCTCCGTCACATCCGCCGCCTTCGACGAAGCCCCGCTCGTCGCCCGAGCCAAGGCCGGGGACAGTGCTGCGTTCTCGGAACTCGTCAGCCACTACGAACGCAAGATTTTCCGTCTGGCGAAGAACATCACCCGCCACGACGAGGACGCCGAAGACGTCCTGCAGGAGGCCTTCATCAAGGCCTACGAGCACCTCGACCGATTCGAAGGCAACTCCAAGTTCTACACCTGGCTGGTCCGCATCGCCGTCAACGAAGCGCTGATGAAGCTCCGTAAGCGAAAGACGGATAAGACAGTTTCGCTCGACGAACCGCTCGACGCCGGCGAAGATCTCATGCAGCGAGAGATCGCGGTTTGGGATGACAACCCGGAACAACAGTATTCAGGCGAAGAAATGAAGAAGATTCTTGAGGATGCGCTCGACACCCTCAAGCCAGATTTCCGCACCGTTTTCACACTGAGAGACATCGAAGAACTGAGCACGGAAGAGACGGCCGATGCGTTGGGCATTTCCGTCGCCGCCGTGAAGAGCCGTCTGCTGCGTGCGCGGCTGGCTCTGCGCGAAAAACTGACCCGTCAGTTCAAGCGCAAAGGGGGTAACGCGTTTGATTTCATGTAAAGAGTTTCTAACTGAACTGAGCGACTTCCTGGACGATCTGATCGACCCGGCAATGAAGAAGCATTGGCAGGAGCACGTCAACGAGTGCCCCAATTGCTTCGTCATCGTCGACACCACCAAGAAGACGATGCAGGTTTACAAGGGGATGCAGGAACAAGAGGTTCCGACCGACATCAAGAGCCGCCTGATGCAGGCACTAGAAAAGAAGATGGCGGCCCGAAAACCAGCCCAGCAGTAACCTTCCCCCCTCGTCCTTCCGGACACAGCCCACTCAAAAACGAACACTTCTGACACTGGTCGCCCGGACGCAGTGGAAACTCTAAGCGTTCCTGTGCAGCCCGCAGTTCGCCGATTCTTCCGCGCGCATTCTCCAGATGCTCGCCGCTCAGGCTGACCTCAATCACGCGACCCGACCGCACATAAAACAAGATCGCCCGATCCGGCACACGGCCCGCGTATGGCTCCAACCCTAACGCATAGAGCCGTAACTGCAACGCATAATTCTCGGCCGACGATTCATCGCGATCCGTTTTGTAGTCCACCAGCACCAACTCGCCGGCTTCCTCAAACCATAAATCGATCTGCCCGCGCAGAATCATGTCGTCGCAGGCAAACAGGAAGTCGAATTCGCGCTGCACGCGTTGCGCCCGTGCCGCACGCTGCCCCCACTCACTGTTCGTGAAGTTGTCCGCGAGCTTCTGCACTTCCGGCGACGCCGCAGGCTGCCCCGCGAGCACCGCATGAACATTCAGCCCTGTCGCGATCGCCCCAGTTCCTGGCCCGTCCGGCTCCGCCTCCAGCCCCAGATAGCGAGACAAATAATAGCGACGCGGACAGGCGGCAAACAACGCCACCGAAGTCACCGAGGCAGTGGAATCGTACTGATCCGTCACCACCGGCGCCGGCAGCAGAGCATCCTCTTCCATCTGCGTCTCATTCGCCAACTGCGGCGCCGCCGGTGGGTCCGTCGCCACGAGAGCCTCCGGAAGCGCAGCCTTCGCCAGCTTCACCCAGTCCGAAACGTTCCTCTTCTGTTCGACATGCGTCAGAATCAAACGCTGCTCGGCTCGCGTCATCGCGACGTAGAGTAACCGGTCCGCCTCGCCCGCCTCACGCGCCGTGACCTGCTCCTTGAGACGCCGATGCATCGGGTCAGAAGCGCCATCACCCGTGATCGGATTTCGCCACTTCACCCCGAGCCCTTCGGTACTCGAAAACAACAACGCGGGATGACTGCGATTCGGGCCCTTATGCAACCCCGACACGAAGACCACCGGAAATTCCAGCCCCTTCGCTGCGTGAATCGTCATGATGCGCACCACATCGCCAGCCTCAGGCGGCGGCGCATTCGAAGCGGCCTCGGCGTCGCGTAATGCTTCCAGCGAATCCAGCAACTCGGCCAACGTGTGCGAACGACGACCGTATTCGTTGCGAATCCATGCGAGCAACTTATCGACATTCGCACGAGCGCGATCATTCAACTTCGCCCGGTAATCGCAGGCATCCAGCGCACGCGCAATCAACTGATCGGGAGCTACGAACCCAGCCAACTGCCGCAGCGAACCAAAGCGTTCCTCGAACACCTGGCGCCAACCCGCGCGGCCCATGCCGTAGAGCTCTTCATCCGAGAGCCCCACCAGCGGTCCGCGCAGCACCCCCAGCAGAGGGATCTCGTCGTGAACATTCACCAACGCGGCCAACAGGTTCAGCATATCCCGCGTTTCGCGACCTTCCAGGAATCCACGACCACCGCTGAGCAGGAACGGAATGCCGGCTGCATCGAACACACGTTCGAACGGCTCAGCTGCGGCGAACGTTCGCACCAGCAGCGCAATGTCCTTGTAGTGAAACTTGCCCGCGGCCCGCCATGCCTGGATGCGCTCCGCGACCATCGCCGCTTCTACTTCATAGCGCTGGTCCCCGTGGGCCTCAAAGCGCTCCACGACTGGATCGGAGGTGGGCGCAAAGTCTCCTCGCGCAATCAACTCGCGATGTTCGATCCCAGGCCGCCCGTTGAGCATTGACGACACCACGCTGAGAATTGGCGAACGGCTGCGGTAGTTATCGCGCAATTCGTCGATCTGCCATCCGTCTTCGCGCAAGCCGTCTCGGTAACGTGCGAACAACGTGGGATCCGCATAACGGAATCCGTAGATGGACTGGTTGATATCGCCCACGGCGAACAGCCGCGACTTCACCATTTCGACCAGCTTCCACTGCACCGGGTTGGTATCCTGCAGCTCGTCCATCAACACTTCGTCGAACTTCGCGCGCGTCTCAAACAGCACGGCTACGTCCGACTCCAACAATCGCACCGCGAACTCTTCTAAATCCGAAAAGTCGAGCACGGCCGCGCCGCGCTTGCGGGCGCGATACTCCACATCGATGCGCTGCAGTGCGGTTCGCAGCAACTCATGCAGATCCGCATTCATCGCGGCCAGCCACTGCGCTTCCAGTTGTGGCTTCACGACGTCGCGGAGTTCCTTCGCCGCCGGATGCTTGCGATATTTCCCTAGGTCCGGCTTGAATTCCGCCAGCAGCGCCAGATGTTTTAGCGTTGGTGGGCCGTCGGGGAGCGCAAGGAAGCTAGCGACCCATTCGGCGACCGGCGTACCGAGAAGGTCACGCGCCAGGTCCCGTGCCTGGGGCAGAACATCTCCGGGCGACGAAGGAGCGGGCACCTCCTGCCCTCCAGACGTGCGCATGCCCTCATAAATCTTCAACAACGCTCCGGCGAGATCGTCCTGCCGACCGTCGTCCATCGTGGACAGATCCACCGCTTCCATCAAGCGGCGCATTTCGCTTGGGCGTTCCGCGAACAGCGCATCCAACGCGGCTTCCGCAGCGGCACGCTCCATCTGATCTGCCGGAGCTTGCTCCAACACGGTGAAGTCCGGCGACAAACCCGCGGCGATCGCGTGTTCCTTCAAGAGTCGCGAACAGAACCCATGGATCGTGGAAACCCAGGCGCGCTCTACGGCCTCGCGATGTTCCGGTGAGTTCACGAAGCGCTTGATCAGGCGCTGCTTGATCTCAATGGCCGCCTTCTCGGTGAACGTAATTGCAAGAATCCGGGAAGGCTCGGTGCCCCAGTGTTCCACCAGCCAAGCAAAGCGTTCGGTGAGCACACGCGTCTTGCCCGAACCCGGTCCTGCGACCACACACACATCCTGACCGTTGCGTTCGACGGCCTGCAGTTGCTCCGCGGAGAGGTTCACGCGCTCAGCTCCTTGGCTTGTGCGATCGACTCCACGCGACAGATATCGCGGCAATCGCACCACACGCACTTCGACGGGTCCTTAGGTTGAATCGCGATACGCCCATGCGTGATCTCGTCGTAGACACGCAGCACAGTTTGTTCGGCCTCGCGCGCCAGTTCGACAATTCCCGCCGCCGTGCGGCGTTCGCCAATCTCTTCCAGACCTTCGATGCTGCTATGCCAGCCGTCCCAATGCACGCCCTTCTTCACCGCGCAGAACAACATGCCGGCAGGTTGGTAACCGGCCTTCTCCGCCGCCAGCAGATACACGCCCGCTTGCACCAGATCTCCAGACTCACTGTCGGCGACCTTGGCCTTCACCTTGTCGGCCGCGCTGTATTTGTAGTCGATCACCAAGGCTCGTCCATCGCCCGCTAAGTCCAATCGGTCGATGCGCCCCTTCAGCGTGATGCCTTCCCGCAAGGTGAACTCAAACGACTCCTCTACCTGCGATTCCCAGTTGAGCTGCACCTGCGTATCGCGAGTGAAACGTTCAAAGTGACGCAGCAGTTCCAGTCGGACGGCCTCCGCCCGATACGTCGCTGGCACACGTTTTTTGTCACACTCCGTTTCAAATGCGCCATCCAACGCCGCCGTATCCAGGAACGGACGGCGTGTCCATTCGGCCAGGGCTTCATGCAGAATGGAGCCCTGCAACAAGGCGTCGAGCCGATCGCGCGGAGCCTTGGGCCGTGCCTTTGCTCCCAGCGTTTTCTGCACAAAGAACTGAAACGGACACTGCAAATATTTCTCGATGGAACTCGCGCTTAGATGCGGGAACTGTTTACCCAACCGAGCCACCAACACTTCGTCCTGGATCGCCGCGGGTCGCGGTGGGGCAATGGAACGCACAGGCGCAGGACGAACGCGGAGGTTACTGTCCAATTCTTTCTGGCCCTGCAGGAAGAAGGAAGGCAACGTCTCCTGACCGGCCTGATCGTAGTGCGGATAACTGAGGATCGTGTGCACTGTCCCGCGGGTGATCGCGAGTTCATACAGGAAGCGTTCCTCCAGTTCGCGATCTTCCGCAGTATCCAGTCCAGCGCGGCGCAACGCTTCATTGCCCACGATCGGATCTTGGGCGTGATACTTCGGAAAGTGCCGCTCGGTGAGACCGCAAACAAACACCACAGGCAACGACCACTGCCGAGCCTCATACGCGTCCAGCAAGTGCACGACGTTGCGGCGAGCATCGGGCACGCGCAGCGATTCCAACTGCAACACCGTTTCGGCGTGCTTCCAGAACTCCGTCAAGGAGACGCGGCCCGAGCCTTCGAGCGCCACAGCAGCACTCTGCATCGCCTCATCCCAACCCTGGCGAGCCGCGCTGGTGGAGCGCCATGCCAGCACGCGATCATAGCCCGCACGATCCGTGACCCAGCATTCGGGACTCCACGATTGCAGCGCGGTCAGGCGCGCCGCCCATTCCGCAGGCTCCAGCCGATCCTGCGTGTTCAAGCCAGCAGTCTGCGGCCAGCCGTGCGCGGGAAGGCCTTCACGCAATCGGAAATCGAGTTCATCTCCAGCCTTGGTGCCGCCCAATCCCGAGGCCGGGGAACGCAGCGCAGGCAGCAACACTTCCCGATCCCAGCCCTGCAAGGCCGCCCTGCAAATCTGCGAAAGGAACTGGATATGCGGATGCGATGCCAGCGGATCGGTGAAGTAGGCACGATACGGAATGCCGAAACGCGCGAGCGTTGTCTCCAGCAGCGGCCCGTAGGGATCACGGGAACGCAGCACGATGCCGATCTCACGGAACGCCCGGCCGTGAGCGACTTCATCCAGAATGCGGCTCGCGATCTCTTCCACTTCGCGCTCGATATTCAACGCGCGAACCACGACCGGCGTAGGCGAGGCCGAGCGCTCGACACGTTGTTCGGCGAATCCACCAGCCAACAGTGTTTCGCGAGCGCGCTCCGCACCGGACCAATCGTGCAGAGCGATGGTTACGTCGCTGCGGCGTGTCAACGCGGCGATGAGTGCCAATTCACCGGCCGAGAACTTGAAAAACCCATCGAAGAAGACACGTCCCGGAAGCACTTCCCCGCCCTGTGCGATGCGCTTTGCAGCGCCTTCCAATCGCGCGTGGCGAGGCGCGAAGCCGCGCATTTCCAGATCTCGCTCCACCGCGGCGAATAGCTTGCCGACGTCGTCCGGCAACTTCTTCCCGGAGACTTCGGCAAACAAACCCACCAGCGCACGCACCACTCCAGGAAACTCCGCCACCTCGGAAAAGCGCTTCGGCGGAACGCGCTGCAGGGCCTGTTCCATCGCTAAGTGGACCACCGCATCTGGCGTCTTGGCCAAGGGTGCCCACAGGTCCAGAAACGCCGCCAGAGTTTGGATCGATCTCGGCCGCACCGCGACGCCGCTTCGCACCAGCGAATTGCGCAGGTGATCCGCCATCGTGGCCGTTGGGACGAGATACACCGCGTCCGGATGAGCGCGGAATTGCTGCAATGCGAGGGTGGTGAGTGCAGCGCCCGGAGGACCGGAGATCAGCAGTGGCAAGCTCTTACTTTGACGCGGGTGGGGTGGCGGGATCAACCCCGGTCATTTTTTCGAATTTCTGGCGCTGTTCTGAGTTGAGAATCTCGAGGATACGGTTCTTGCCCGTGGAGCGCAGGTCGTCGATCTGGTCGCGCAAGCGCATCTCCTCGATTTGTTCCTGCACGGCTTGGTAGTAATGACGGTAATCTTCCAGCACCACGGCCAGCTTCTTGGTCTGGTCGTCCGTGAGGCTCAGTTCATGCCGGAAGCGCTCGAGGACTTCGGATTCGTTCGGCTGTGGTGCGGCAGCGCTGGCAGCAGCGTGCATCTGATCGTGTAGCCCGTAGCGCATCCCCAACATCCCGGAGCCCACACCGGCCAGAAATACGCCCGCCAGAGTCAGCACAATGCGGGTGTTCGCCATGGCGGTTAGCGGCCCTGGTAGCTGACCAAGCTCATCAACACGGCGCCGTTGTTGGCGTCCGCGCTGCTCATGGCGTCACTGGCGAAACCAGCCGACGGAAAGAGCGGATCCATTTGTACTGAAGCCGATTGTGCCAGGAACGCCTGCGGTGCCGACTGTTCGCTCGCCACGGCAAAACCGACAGTGAACACAGCCATAGCCAGCGATGCGGTCACCAAGTGGCGGCCGACAAACGATTCACCGAATAGGGTCCAGATGGAGACCGGACGCGTCGCTTCGATGCGCTCCAGCACACGAGCATAGAAGCCCGGCGCGGGTTCGATCTCGTCGGCGGCAGACACGCTCCAGGTGCGCAGCAGCGCGTTCTGAAGACGCATGTCGTCCACTTCATCACTGCATTCGTGGCAACCCTTCAGGTGAGCAGTCACCTGATGACCGGCCGGCAACTTCCCGGCCAGCACCTCTTCGAGGTGGTCTTGCGTTAACCGATGCATGGTTTCCTTCCCTCTGTCACAGTCACTTTAAACCATGTTCGCGGGTCTCTTGCTCTAACGGCGCCCGCTGTTCGTAACATTACACTACACTTTCGCTGCGCTACGGAACCGGCCCAGGCGTTGGGCTGCCTTCAGCAGCTTTTGGCGGGTACGGAACAACTTCACTTTGATCGTGTTCTCATTCAGACCGGTCAGGCCGGCCAACTCTTCCACGGAGTGGCCTTCCACTTCCTTGAGCAAAATCAGGTTGCGATCCTCTTCTGAAACTTTGGACAGCAGCTGCAACACCAAATCCCGGTTCGCCAGCCGAGTGTCCACCAGAGCTTCCTGATCGATGGCCGGCTCGGAGGCTTCCATGCGCTGGGCGTCTTCGGCGTTGAAGTCGCTTTCGTAGACCAGTTTGCGCACGCGCTTCTTGCGGAGATAGTCGTAGCACTCGTTCACCGTGATCTTGTAGATCCAGGTCAACAGGCTGCTGCGAAAATCGAAGTTCTTGCAGGAAAAGTAGACTTTGGCGAAGACCTGCTGTGCGATATCCTCGGCGTCATTCCGGTTCCGCAGGATCCCGTAGATGATCGAGAAGACCTTGGCCTGGTAACGCTCGACAATTTCGCGGAAAGCGAGTTCATCGCCCCCCTGGACGCGCCGCACCAGTGCTGCTTCATCGCTCGTCTTGTGGTACACGCGCGCCTTTGATCGCGTTGTTTCGCCCACTACCGGGAAAGGAAGCACCCCGGTAAGGTTCGCTCCGGTTGAGATCGACATGACACCCTACCGACGTGGCCCGGAGCCGCTGGGTTTCAACGTTTTCACCTCAACGATAGCACCGGGGTTTGACGAGGTCAGGGGCAACTTCAAACTGGACCTTTTTTGTCGCCTATGCTACACTTCGGATGAGGAGTTTGGAAACATGGTTCAACTGACCGAAACCGCCATTGGCAAAGTGAATGAGATCCTTAGCTCGCAGGAGCCGAAGCCCGCTGGTCTGCGGATTTCCGTGGTTGGCGGCGGCTGCTCGGGTTTCAGCTACTCGATGGCCTTCGAAAACAGCCCGGGCATGCTCGACAAAACCTACGCTTTCGGCGAACTGAAAGTATTCGTGGATCAAGCCAGCCTGCTGTACTTGGAAGGCGCGGAAGTCGACTACGTGGAATCGATCGAAGGTTCTGGCTTTAAGTTCAACAATCCGAACGTGAAGTCCACCTGCGGCTGCGGCAGCTCATTCAGCGCGTAAGCACTTCCCTAAACAGTTCAAAAGGGCACCCGGCTTCGGCCTGCGGTGCCCTTTTTTCGTCTTTTCCGGAAGAAACTCGCGAAGCAGGGCGTCGGAAAGATGGAATGAAACTGATTCTAACCCTGCTTCTCCTGGCCCTCGTCCCTGCTTTTTCGGCACCGAAGGCCGCGTCGAAACTCACCCCGGAAGCCGCCTTCACCAAGACCGTTCAACCGTTCTTGGCCAACAATTGCGTGGGTTGCCACAACCCCAAGAACAAGACTGCCAACCTGGATCTGCAGCAGTTCACCTCCATCGAAAGTGTCCGCTCCAACCTGAAGGTCTGGCGCAAGGTCGCCTGGAAGCTGGAACAGGGCGAGATGCCTCCGGCCAAGTTCCCGCAACCGAAGGCAATAACGAAGAAAGCTGTGCTCAAGTGGGTCAACGCCGAACTGGCCGACTCCCAAATCGCCCTGAAGTAGTCCTAGCCGTGCGTCGCCGTACTCTGCTGTAGATCTTCGGGCCGGAACCGGTTCTCCAGGACCGCCCGCACCACCTGAGCGCGCGTCCGCACGCCGCAGCGCGCGAAAATCCTCTGCACGGACCGCTTCACGGTCGGCTCCGGGATCGCCAGTTGGTAGCCGATCTCCTTGTTACTCAGACCGTCCACCAGCAACTTCATCACGTCCCGGTCACGCTCAGTCAGCCCATCCAGGGAGAAAGGTGGATCTGGCGCACTCTGGGCTGCGTTCAAAAGCGCAGTCAACTGACCACGCGTGGCCGCCGCCAAACCTTGCTGCCGGAACACGTCGCTTGCGCCGTCTGCCGAATCGTCCAAAACCACGAAAACACTGTGAACTGGCTCGTTATTGGCGCCGGGATCCGCTTCCGCGTCGGCGAACGCCTGCGCCAAGCGGTCCAGACTCAGCTTCCGGTCTTTCACCAGGATCAACATACACCCGTCTCAATGCACGCGACGGGCCATAGCTTGGCCTAAAATGAAGGCTTGCCATTGCCCCCCCAAACCGGAGCGCTTGCAACCGAGCAGAGCCACGCCGCGGCGCAGGATCTGGACTTGCTCAGTCCCGCTGAAATCCTGACCCTGATGAACGCCGCCGATGCCGAGGTCGCGGGAATCGTCGGGGCGCAGGTGCCGGCGATCGCCGCGCTGGTGGAAGCCGTCACCGCACGGCTGGAACAGGGTGGACGCCTCCTCTACGTAGGGGCAGGAACCAGCGGACGCCTTGGCGTTCTCGATGCCTCCGAATGCCCGCCCACCTTCGGCGTCCCCCCGACGCTGGTGCAAGGCATCATCGCGGGTGGCGAGCGAGCACTCACTACCGCCGTCGAAGGCGCAGAAGATAGTTTCGAGCAGGGCTCAACCGATCTGCACGCCACCGCACTGGACGTAGTGATCGGCATCGCCGCCAGTGGACGAACTCCCTATGTTTTGGGTGCCCTCGCGAAAGCTCGCGCAGTAGGCGCGATCACCGGATGCGTGGTCTGCGTGCCCGGCTCGCCGATCGCGCAGGCCGTCAAACTGCCAATCGAAGTGGTGACCGGAGCAGAGATCGTGACCGGCTCCACACGCCTCCGCGCCGGCACCGCCACCAAGATGGTGCTGAACATGATCTCCACCGCCGTCATGGTGAAGCTGGGTCACGTCTACGGCAACCTGATGGTGAACGTCCAGCCGACCAACGCGAAGCTGGTCGATCGCGCCTGCCGCATCCTGCAACAAGTGACCGGAGCTTCCCCTGAACGCAGTGTGGAATTGTTAGAGCAAGCGGGACGCAGCGTACGGACGGCCATTATCATGGAAAAGAAAGGTCTGACGCGCGAAGCAGCCGAAGCACTGCTGGCTTCCCGCGGCGGACGCCTCCGCACGGCACTCGAATAAATGGAAAAGTTTGTCATTCAGGGCGGCGCGCCGCTCACCGGAACGATCCCTGTCAGCGGATCAAAGAACTCGGCGCTGCCCACGTTGGCCGCCTGCCTGCTAACGGGCGAAACGGTGACGCTGGATCGCATCCCGCCCGTGCGCGACATCGGCACGATGATCGACTTGATTCGCCACACTGGGGCCGACGTGAAGGTCGAAGGTGGCCGCGTCACCATCTGCGCGGCGAATGTCGAAAAACCCGAGGCTCCGTATGAAGTGGTGAAGACCATGCGCGCGTCGAGCCTGGTGCTGGGCCCCTTGGTTGCTCGCTGCGGACGCGCCCGCGTGTCTCTGCCCGGCGGTTGCGCGATCGGCGCACGTCCGATCAACCTGCACGTCAACGCGCTCGAACAACTGGGCGCGGAGGTGCGCCAGGAGCATGGCTACATCGAAGCCGTCGCGCCGCAAGGCCTGAAGGGTGCGACCGTCGAGTTCGACCGCATCACCGTCACCGGCACCGAAGATCTCCTGATGGCCGCCGTGCTCGCCAAGGGCGAATCCATCATTGAAAACGCCGCGCGCGAGCCCGAAGTGGTGGACCTCGCCAACCTGCTAATCAAGATGGGCGCGAAGATCGAAGGCGCCGGCACCTCCACCATTCGCGTGCAGGGCGTGACCACGCTCGGCGGCACGCAGCACACCATCATCGCCGACCGCATCGAAGCGGGAACGTTCCTCATCGCGGGCGCCATCACGCGCGGCGATCTCACCGTACAGGGTTGCGTTCCCGAACACCTGCGCTCACTCATTTCGAAGATGCGCCAATCCGGCGTCGAGATTACCGAAACTGCTCCGGACGCGCTGCACGTGCGGGTACCCGGCAAGCTGAAGCACGTCGACATCACCACCGAAGAACATCCCGGCTTCGCGACCGACCTGCAGGCCCAGTTCATGGCTCTGATGACGCAGGCCGAAGGCATCAGCTTCATCACCGAGAAGATTTTCGAAAACCGCTTCATGCACGTGTTGGAACTGGCGCGCATGGGCGCGAACATTCGCATCGAAGGCCGCCAGGCGATTGTTGCCGGGCCGACGCGCCTTTCCGGAGCGCAAGTGATCGCCAGCGATCTCCGCGCGAGCGCTTCGCTGGTTCTGGCTGCCATCGCCGCCGAAGGCGAAACTGAGATTGACCGCGTGTATCACATCGACCGCGGCTACGAACACATCGAAACGAAGCTAAACGCCGTGGGCGCAATGATTCGAAGGGAGACGCACTAATGCAACACAAAGCACACAGCCCGGGTTTCCTGGCGATCGTGAACGACGCGAAGTCGCGCGTGCAGGAAGTCAACATCGAACAGTATCAACAGATGGCGGATCAGGACCACATCCTGATCGACACGCGAGAAGACAACGAATGGCAGGCCGGCCATGCCAAAGGTGCGATTCACCTGAGCAAAGGCGTCATCGAGCGTGACGTCGAGAACGTGATCCCCGATAAGTCGAAAACGCTGGTGCTGTATTGCGGCGGTGGATTCCGCAGCGCGATGGCCGCGGACAACCTGCAGAAAATGGGCTACCAGAAGGCGATTTCGCTCGACGGCGGCTGGCGCGCGTGGAACGAAGCCGGCTTACCCACCGAGAAACTGTAAGCCGCATGGCTCGCCTCACGCTCGCGGTACTCCTGACGGTGAGCGCGACCTTGGCGAGCGCCCAGGAACGCCCGTCGCTGCGCACGGTTCTAATCGACGGGCAACCCCTGACCTTCGCCGATCGCGACGGCCTCGCCTTGATCGAAGAGGACATCCTCGTCGGACAAACGGCGGACTTTGAAGCGGCTTCCGGCAAGAGCAACGCGCGCGCCGCGCTGCTGGGACTCAATTCGCTGGGCAACCCGCAGTTGTGGCCGCAAGGCGTCCTGTACTACGCCGTCGATACCACGCTCCCGAACCCGCAGCGCGTTGCCGATGCCGTGGCCTACTGGAACATCAACACGCCCCTGAAATTGCAGCCGCGCGTGGGCCAGGCTGATTACGTGCGCTTCTCCCCGCAGACCGGAAATTGTTCGTCCTCGGTGGGCCGCATCGGGGGCCAGCAAACCATCCTGCTTGATGACGCCTGCAGCACCGGCAACGTGATTCACGAGATCGGCCATGCCTTCGGCCTGTTGCATGAACAGAGCCGCAACGATCGCAATACGTTCGTGACGGTGCAGTACGAAAACATCGACACCACGTATTTTTCGCAGTACGCGCAGACGCGCAACTCGCGTGACGTCGGCTACTACGATTACGACTCGACGATGCATTATTCGACCACCGGCTTCAGCTACAACGGCCGGTCGACGCAAGTCTCCAGCCCTCCCGGCATCCCCATTGGGCAACGCACAGGGCTTTCCGCCCACGATATCGACGCAATTTCCCGCATCTACGGCATCGTTCCGACCAAGACCACCGTCACCACGATTCCCGAGGGGCTCGCGGTGGTGGTTGACGGACAGCAGTATTCATCGCCAGCGGCCTTCGACTGGCTGCCCGGCACGGAGCATCGGATCGGCGTGGCCGACAACCAGACTATCAGCGGCAGCAGCCGCTATCGCTACGTCCGGTGGACCGATGCTGGCGACATGGAGCACACGTTCAAGGCCAGCGAGGATCGAACCGTTGTCGCGGCGCAATTCCAGCAACGCGTTCGCCTAACCGTAACCGCGCAAGCCGGGGGCACCGTCACCGTGCAACCCCTTTCATCGGACGGATTCTACGTGGCCGGAAGCGACGTGAAGATCAGCGCCCACGCAAACAATGGTCAGCAATTTGTCGGATGGAACGGTTTCAACTTCGGGAGTCAGGGCTTCGGTTCTGGTGCCGAGACCTTGAATGTCGAGTTGAACAACACCCTGACGCTGGTCGCAGCCTTCACCAGCCAGTCCGTCACCGTCATCGATTCCGCACCGTCCGGCCGGCAAGTGCTGGTCGATGGCCTCCCCTATACAACCCCGATTCGGTTTACCTGGATTCCAGGCTCCACGCACACATTAAACGTGCGCGTGCCTCAGTACAGCGCCACATCGTCGACGAAATATCGCTTCGCGGGCTGGGAAGACGGTACGCCAGAGGCCTTGCGAACCGTCGTCGCAGCCACGACCAACACAACCTACCGGGTCAAGCTGGGCGAACAGCACTACCTCGACTTCAGCCGCTCCGGCGGCGCCGCGACCACCTCCGTCGATCCGCCGCAGGATAGTTCCTACGTGGACGCCGGAACCACCGTGGAATTGCGTGTCGCTCCCGGCGTCGGCCAGACCGTGCAGTATTGGTTGGGCGACGTCGCGGGAACGGCGACCTCGCGCACGGTCCTGATGGATCGCCCCAAGCGAGCCGTGGCCGTGGTTGGACCAGCCTTACCGTTCCGCGTGCTGCACGCCGGCAGCTACTCCACCAATCCCCTGTTCGAACAACCCGGCGCTTACATAGCACCGCTGGAATTGGTGACATTGTTCGGCACCGGGGTCGGCCCCGCGACACTGACCAACGGGATGCTGAACGCCGCAGGACTCCTCAGTACCGAAGCCGGTGGCACGCGCGTGCTGTTCGACGGAGTGCCCGCGCCTGTTCTGAACACCTCGGCGACGCAGACGTCGGTGTTTGTCCCAGCCGAGGTGGCCGGGAAGACATCGGTCACGATCACACTGGAACGCAACGGACAGCCCTCGGGCTCGGTGACCTACAACGTGGGCGCGACCCTACCCGGGCTGTTCACGGCGAATGCCTCCGGAACCGGGCAGGTGGTCGCGGTCAATGCCGACGGATCGCTCAATTCGAAGGACCGGCCGGCCGCCCCTGGGTCATTTGTAGTGCTGTACGCCACCGGCGGGGGCCTGATGGACCGGGCGCTCGTCAACGGACAAGTCGCGGACGCCCAACTATCGAGTCCGCAGGCCCCCGTGTACGCTCGCATCGGCAAGGAGTCGGCAGACGTGTATTATGCGGGCTCGGCGCCGGGGTTGGTCAATGGCATCATGCAGTTGAACGTGCGGATCCCGGAGACCATGGCTGTGGGCGAGTGGCCGCTGCGGGTCGTCATGGGCAACGCGGCCTCGATTCCGGGCGTAACGCTATCTGTGAAATAGCGGGTAAACAAAGCTTGTCCGTTGACCGATTTAGTTCGAGATGAGATTTTACGTTCGCACTGTCGAGGTTCCGAAACGCGGGCGGACGCTCGCACGTCCGAAGTTCATGCGTTGGATCGCGATTGGGTGGCTGGCGGTGTGGACGTGCGTGGCCGGGATGGCCCAGGAGGCAGGACCTCGCGGACCCATCCGGACGCTGGTGGTCGACGGCAAGACGCTGCGCTACAAGGTCAGCGGCGATCTGGCCATCACCGAAGGCGACATCGTGCTGGGAAACGCCGCCGATCTTGAGGCGTTCGCCAGCGGCAACACGAAGTCGATGCCGCGGGAAGCGGCGCTGTACCTGGGTGGGCTCGGCACCCCGAACCTGTGGACCAGCGGGACCCTCTACTACACGATTGCCGGCTCCTTGCCCAATCAACAACGGGTCCTCGATGCGGTCGCACATTGGAACGCCAGGACGCCACTGAAGGTTCTGCCATGGACTGGGCAAACCAACTATGTGCGTTTCATTCAGTCTTCGGACGGCGGCTGTTCCTCCACGATCGGGATGGTGGGTGGACAGCAAACCATCCAGCTCGGCTCGGGCTGCCCGGCTGCGGCCGCCATTCATGAAATCGGACATGCCTTCGGCTTGATGCACGAGCAGAGCCGGCGCGACCGCGATCGCTGGCTCACGGTTCTCTACGAAAACATCGACGACTACGACTTCGACCAGTTCCACCAGGACACCAATGAGCGCGACCTGGGCTACTACGACTACGGCTCGATCATGCACTATTCGGCGGAAGCCTTCAGCGTCGACGGCGGAACCAGTCTGGAGACGGTGCCGCCAGGAATCCCGATCGGGCAGCGCGTGGGTTTGTCGGCAGGCGACATCGACGCGATCTCGCGAATTTATAGTTTCATCCCGACGCAGACGACCGTCACGACGATCCCGGAAGGTTTGACCATCGTAGTGGACGGCGAACGCTTCGTCGCGCCCAAGGCGTTCAATTGGACGCCAGGATCGCAACACACGCTGGCGGTAGATGCCACGCAACCAACCGCGTCGGCTCGCAATGTGTTCGTGCGGTGGACCGACGGCGGGACACAATCGCACGCGTTCACTGCCACCGCGGATCAGACCGCGATCGCAGCGGAGTTCCAGCAGTATTTCCAAGTCACGACCGGGGTGAACGTCGGAAACGGCACGGTGACGGTGACGCCGACGTCGGCCGACGGCTACTACCTCGCCGGCACCAACCTGAAGATCACCGCCAAGGCGGGCGCCGGGCAGGCCCTGTATACGTGGCGCGGGACCGAAGTGCAGAATTACGGCTTCGGATATTCGGCGGACGTGCTCACCATCCCTGTGCGCGAAGCGGTGACGTTCAAAGCGGAATTCTCCGCCGCTCCCATGACTCTGGTGGATGCGAGCCCCTCAGGCGCGGAGGTGGTGGTCGACAACTCTACCTATGTCACCCCGGTCCGCTTTATCAACGGCTGGACGGTGGGATCCACACATACGCTGGCCCCCAGCACTCCGCAGTACAGCCCCACCTCGTCATCGAAACTCGTATTCGGGCAGTGGGACGACGGCTCGAATTCCAGCACACGCTCCATCCAGGTCGGCGCCACGGCAGCGACCTACACGGCGACCTACAAGGTGCAGCATTTCTTGAACTACGACTGGACTGGATCGGGCTCCGTATCGGCCAGCCCCAGCGGGTCCGCCTACTACGATCTAGGGTCCAGCGTAACCGTAACAGCGATTCCGCGCTTCAATAATAGGCTCCAGTATTGGCTAGGGTCGGGGATCGGCGGCTCGGCACTCAACCAGACCATCGTGATGAACCAGCCGAAGTACGCATTCGCTGTATTCGGCTCCGCTTTGGATTTTCGTCCCACGAATGCGGCGAGCTACTCCAGCAACCTGGCCTTTGATCAGGCCGGGACAAACGTCGCGCCATTGGAAATCGTGACCTTATTCGGAACGGGCCTGGGTCCAGCGACGCTCACTACCGGAGTGCTGGATGGAAACGGCCGCTTGGCTTCCACGCTCGCCGGCACGCGGATTCTGTTCGATGGAGTGCCCGCGCCGATCATCTACGCTTCAGATACACAAACTGCAGTAATCGTGCCTGCGGAAGTCGCCTCGCGAACCTTCACCGTCGTGTCGGCAGAGCGCAACGGCACCGTAGGGGGGATTACGACTGCGTCGGTGATTCCGTCACTGCCTGGAATCTTCACAGCCAACGCCTCCGGCAGCGGACCAATCGCGGCCTTCAACGAAGACTACTCGCTGAACTCTCCCAGCCGCCCCGCAGCCCCCGGGTCGGTCGTCACCCTTTACGCCACCGGCGCGGGCCTGATGGATCGCACCCTGGTCAATGGAGCGATTATGGACGGCAACCTCGCTCGTCCCCAATTGCCCGTGTACGTGCGAATCGGAACGGAGCCAGCGCAGGTGGAATATGCCGGCTCAGCGCCGACGTTGGTGAATGGAGCACTGCAGGTAAACGTGCGCATTCCGGCAACTGCTCAGAGTGGGAATCAGCCGATCAAGCTGGTTGTGGGAACGGCCGCCAGCGCGCCCGGGCCGACGATCGCCATTCGCTAGGTGCTACTGCCCCAGCATCCCCTTCACGGCCGCAATCGTGATGCAGGCGGCGGTGTGCGCCAGGAATCCGTAGTGAATCCAGTTACGGGTAAATCGAAGAACAAGTCCGAGGTCTTCGCTCATTGCAAGGCGAGTGTGCCTGACAAAGCGCGGTCAGTACCAATAGGACACTGCTTCTGATTGAGACTAGGGAAGTTCCGGTACTACGAAGGGTGTGACCGCTGCGTTACGAACTGGGGTATTCTGGAATGGTCAGAATAACCGCATCGGAATCGGAGTTCGGTGAGGTTTGGTAAAGCCGTTTCCGATGCGGTTCGCCTAAAGTAGGCGAGAACCCGGATTTCCACCAGACCACAACTCCACCCAAGGCCCGCGTCCAATCTAAATTGGCACCTTAGGCGAGGCCGCAATCCAGCCGAGGTCTCGGATCCTGGAAGAACTACAAAACTTTGTCGACGAAGTCCTTCCCCCCCAAAAAAACCCCTCTGTTGCAACTTGCAACAGCGAAGGAAGGAGCGGTTTGAAACTTTTTCCCGTCTCCGCAAGCACGCTAAAATCAGCCGCTCGTTCTTCCGCTCTTGCCCGTTGCAGACAGAGGGCAGGTTTCAAAGGTTACTTCATCAATTCGCCTTTCAAGGTAGCACAGCAATGGCCACTCTCGCACCCTTTAGTTTTCAATGATTTCCACCCCTTGCCCCGGCCGAAATTGAGGGGGTCTGCCCCGTGGGTGTGTCCGTGTGACACAATCGGGACGTGCGACACACGCTCCTGCTGCTGCTGGCCGCTTGTGTGGTGGCGGCCCAGAGTCCAGACGAGGATTTTCACGTCTACCGGGACGCCCCGCGGCTGCTGCTGACCACCCAGCGCCAGCGCCTGCTGGAACGCGAGCGCGAACGCAACTCGCCCCGTTGGCAGGCGTTCGACGGGTGGATCCAATCCGGTGCCCCAGTGCCCGAACCCGGCTTCGCCTGGGGGCTGCATTACCGGATCACCCACCAAAACGCATCCGGGCGGAAGGCGATCGAGTGGGCGCTCGCCAACGACGATCTGCGGCAGCTGGCCCTGGTATATGACTGGTGTCTACCACTCCTAACCCCGTCGGAAGCCGACCGGCTGGTCGCCAAGCTGAAAGCCGGCCTCGCCAAGCCGGGCACTACGCTCCCCGAACAATCGGCCCGCGCCTTCGCCGCCATCGCACTGGCCGATGCCCTACCCGACGCTGGCGATGCCGCGCTTCGGGATCTGGTCAGTTGGTGGCGCAAGCAGCCCCCGGCAAGTCGAGAGGACCTGGGTCCGCTGATGGAGTTCCTGCACGCCGTTCGTGACAACACCAAGGTGGATCTGCGGCAATCCAGGGCGGACTATTTCACCAACCTGCCGCTCGAATATATCGCCTCGTTTTACCCCAGCCCGTTCCCCGGCCCCG
>CANIIC010000052.1 GCA_947467395.1 Bryobacterales bacterium | reverse complement strand
GTGCCGATGACTTCGCGGCTGAGGCCGACGTCGCGCTGGTAGCGGTTGACCACCAGGCGGGTCTTCCACTTGCCGATCTTGCTGCTGTCGAGGTACGACAAAGCACGCTGGGCCGCTTGCAAGGCAGGCAGTTCGTTGGTGGTGACCAGCAACAGGTCCGTTGCGGCGCGCGCCTGGCTGAGGTTCCACTCGCCGTAGACGCTGCCGGTATCGAGGATGATCACGTCATACAGACTGCGCGCAAAATTGATGATCGGCGAGGCGTCCATCTGCTGGGGATCACCGGCAATCGAGAGGTCCGGAGCCAGCAACACGTCCACACCATTGGATTGAGTGACAATGCCCTTCCAGAGGTCTGTGTCCAGCTCGGTGCCGTGCTGCAGAACGTCGGTGAAACTGAAGGACGACTTCAGCTTCAGCATGAAGGACAAGGTTCCCGCTAGGGGGTCGAGATCGGCCAGCAAGATGCGTTTCACGCCCATGCGCTTGAACTGGAAGGCCAGATTCACGGCGAGCGTACTGGCGCCGCAAGCACCCTTGGCCGGCATGACCGCAAGAATCCGGCAGGGGCCCGCGGGCGCGGAGGCTTCGGTTACCGGCTGGAGGCGGGCAACCTTGCGGAGCGCTGCCTCAAGCTGATCTCCGGTAACCGGGCGCAGCAGGAAGTCGAGAGCTCCGGCACGGAGGCACTTGAGGATAGAATCCGGATCGTTGCCGCCCAGGATCGCGAGCACCTGCATCCCCGGAACGCGAGAGAGCTCCTGAAGAACGGCTACAGATTGTTCCGGGTCAGAGACAACGTCGAGGAACACCAGTTGAGTTGCCCCGGCCCCAACCGCAGCGGCCGCATCGGGCGGGGGCGGATACTCGTGAATACAGCTCAGGGCGAAGTCTGCAAGCTGTTGTTTTAGAAAGGGTTCCAGCTCTGCAATCAGCTGGGGGTCCGGACTGATGACGATGGCCCGCCGGGCGTGGGAGATGGCGGGGTCATGTTTCTGCATCGTGGTTTCCGGACTGAAGAAAGCAGGTGCGCCGAATCAACCCGCTCTCCAGTTGTGATCATAACATGAGAGTCCCGGGACCTTATCCGTACTAAGGCTTCAGAAACAGACATTTCGGCTCAGACAGAGGTAGGCCTCGCCGATAAGCGCACTAACAACGGATACAACCATGATGAATACCCTAGGAACGAAGGACGTAAGCCCGATCGAAGCAGGAATGATGGGTGCGCTGACGCCAACCGCGGAGTCGCCCCGCACGATCTCGATTTGTGACACCCAGCCGGTGACCGCCGAGGGGGTTCGAACGCTCCTATCGGAGGCGCGCGAATTGCGGTTTGAGAAGGCCTGCGAGACGCTGCGTCAGGCGTATGATCTGGCGAGTTCGGCAACGCCGCCGGATGTCCTGATCCTGGACAAGGCGTTCGGAATCCAGGCGATTCTGGACTGGCTGGCGGACTGGAAGTCGAGCCCGGCCTACAACGCCGCAGTCGGGTTGGTGATCTGGGGCGTGTCCGTTACCGAAGCCGAAGCGCTGCGCTTCCTGCAAGCCGGAGCGCGCGGGATTCTGCGCAAAACGGCCGGCGTGAGTTCGGTAATCTCGTGCCTGCGAACGGTCGCCGGTGGGCGCAGTTGGATGGAAGACTGCGTCTTCCGCGATTCCGGCCGCCAGGATCGCTACCCGCGCAGCGAACTGACCTCGCGCGAACAGCAGGTGCTGGAACTGGTGGAGCAGGGCTTCAAGAATAAAGAGATCGCCGGTGAACTCGGCATCCGGCCAGGCACGGTGAAGATCCATCTGAAGCATATTTTCGAAAAGACGGGCGTGCGCGGTCGCTACGGGTTGGCGCTGAGCGGACTACGTGAGCGCGGGGTGGTTTCCCTGCCCGCGTAAATTCTTCTTTTGTCTTTCTTTGTCTTTCTTTAACTGGGGCAAGGGTGACTTCGTGCGGTGATATAGTGATGTTGACGTGCGAACCATCATCCTTGCTCTTGCGCTGGTTTCCGGGTCAGCTTTTGCCCAAAGCTCACTCATCAAGGTTCTCGCTGAGGAACTAGATCGGAACTTCTCGTACCTCAAGCAAAAGGGCCAGCCGCCGCCCTACTTCTTGGGCTACGAAGTGGCTGAGAATGACACCGACGTGATCGAAGCCAGCGAAGGCTCGATCAACGCCCAGAACCATAGCCACACGCGCTATCTCGACATCACCCTGCGAGTGGGTTCCCCGGCCTTCGACAACTATCACATCTCCCAAGGCCAGCGCCCCCGGTTCACCTCCGCGACGCCCATCGCCCTGAGCGATGACACCGACTCCATTCGGCGCACTGTGTGGCTCGCCACCGACCGCGTGTATCGATCTGCATCGCAACGATTGATCCGACTGCAGGCCGATGAGAAACTGCGCACCGCCGCGCTGGACCAGTCCGACGATTTCTCTAAAGAAGAAGCGCAGGTCTACGCCAACGATCCGCCGCAAGTGAAGTTCGACGTGAACGCCTGGACGCAGCGCCTGAAGCGCCTTTCGAGCGAGTTTTCGAAGTATCCCGGTGCCTTGAATTCCAGCGTCCAGATGGAAGTTCGCCAACTGACGCAAACGCTGGTGACCACCGATGGGACGCGCTTGCTGCATGGCCGACCCTTCGCCCGCATCATCATCTTCGCCCGAGGTAAAGCGGCCGATGGCATGGACCTCCAGACCATGGAGAGCTTCGAGACCGATGACCCGGCGAAGATGCCGAACGACGCGACCATCCTCGCTGCGGTACAAAAGGCCGGCGCGAATCTGAGTGGACTATTAAAGTCGCCGGTGGCCGATCCGTATGTTGGTCCCGCGATTCTTTCGGGCCGCGCGTCCGGTGTGTTGTTCCACGAAATCTTCGGCCATCGCATCGAGGGCCATCGCCAGAAGGACGAATCGGAAGGCCAGACCTTCACCAAGATGGTAAACACCGCCGTCCTGCCGCAGTTCCTCAGCGTGGTCTTCGATCCCACGCGCAAGACGTACGGCGACGTGGTTCTGAACGGCTACTATCAGTACGACGACGAAGGCGTTCGCGCCCGCAAAGTCACTGTGGTGGAAGACGGCATCCTGAAGACGTTCCTGATGTCGCGCTCCCCTGTGGATGGATTCCCCAGCTCGAACGGCCACGGCCGCCGCTCGCCGGGCAATGAGATTGTTTCGCGTCAATCGAACCTGATTGTGGAATCGAGCCGCTCGATGAACGACGCCGATCTGCGCAAGGCGTTGATCGAAGAAGTGAAGCGCCAAGGCAAACCCTACGGCTTGTACTTCGATCAGGTCACCGGCGGTTACACGACCACGGGACGCCAAGGTCTGCAGGCGTTCACCGTGATGCCACTGGTGGTTTACAAGATCTACCCCGACGGCCGCCCGGATGAGATGATCCGCGGCGTGGATATCGTGGGTACTCCACTGGCGAGCTTCGCCAAGATCATCGCCACCTCCGACAAGAGCGAAGTCTTCAACGGGATCTGCGGCGCCGAGTCTGGCAACGTACCGGTTTCCGCCATTTCGCCTGCCCTGTTGGTTTCTGAAATCGAAGTACAGAGCAAGGAGCGCGCGCGCGACCTACCGCCGTACCTGCCTCGTCCGACGGCGGAGGGAGCCGCTCAATGAAGTTCACATTTCGTGGCATGGCGGTAGCAGCAGGGCTGCTCGGTTCCGCCGCATTTGTTCTTTCCCAGACTCCGCAACTACCGCAGTTGTCGAACGACGAAGTGTTGCTCCGCGCGATGCGTGATGAAATGGCGCGAATGCCTCAACTGGCCCGGGTCGGTGGCAAAGACGCACCGTACTTCCTCAGCTACACCGTCTCCGACGCCGACGCCTTCAACGTTTCGAGCGTGCTGGGCGCTACCGTAAGTGCGAACCGCAACAAATATCGTTCGCCGGCTGTAGAAGTTCGCGTGGGCAGCTACGAATCAGACAACACCGGACACGTGCAGTCGGGCGCTTATAGTGGCTCGCGCATTGACGGGCCGTGGCCGCTAGACTCCAACTATCAAGGTCTGCGTGATTCCTTCTGGCTCGCTACCGACATCGGGTTTAAGGCCGGCCTGGAATCCATCTCGCGCAAACGGGCGTCGCAAAACAACGCCGCCGCGGATCCTAACCCGCTGCCGAACTTCGCGCGCATTCAGAAGCCCGAAGTGAGCATCCCCAAGCTCTCTTTCCGCAAGATCGACGAAGCGAAGTGGGAACAGCGCGCCAACAAACTTTCAGCGATTTACAAGCGTTACCCCGAAGTGCTGTCCTCGGGCGTCGACTCTCAGGCCATGACCGGCATTACCACCATGCTGACGTCCGAAGGTACCATGGTGCGCTACGAAGATGGTGTCGCTTGGGTGACCAGCAAGGGAGAATCACAAGCCGCCGATGGCATGTTGGTGCATGACGCGTTGTCGGTGCAAGCCCTCGACGTGGACTCATTCACCACAGATGAAGACCTGGCACGCCAAGTCACCGAAGTTGCCGAAAACGTGCGAGCGCTGGCAAAGGCTCCCGCGGGCGAAGCTTACACCGGACCGGTATTGTTCGAACCGAAGGCTGCGGCCCAGTTGCTGGCGCAGATGCTCGGCGACAATCTGCGCGTTCCGCGTCGTCCCTTAACGAATCCCGGACAAGCGGCGAACGTCGCGCCCAGCGAGCTCGAAACTCGTCTGAACGCCCGCGTGCTGCCGGACTTCTTCGACGTCTACGACGATCCAACCCAGAAGACCTACAACGGGAAGCCGCTGGTCGGCTTCTATGAATACGACCTGGAAGGTGTGCGCCCGAAGCGCGTCAGCATCCTGGAAAAAGGCGTGCTGAAGAACTTCCTCACCACGCGCACACCGGTGAAGGGCTTCCCGGAATCGAACGGTCATGCGCGCCTGCCGGGCAACTACGGCGGACGTTCAGCGGCCATCGGCAACCTGTTCATTCAGGCTCGTGAATCAATGCCGCTGGCGAATCTGAAGCGGCAGTTGATCTCGATGACAACGACGCTCGACAAGCCATACGGCTTGCTGGTGAAGAAGCTCGACTTCCCCTACGGCGGCAGTGTTCCGGAATTACAGGCGCTGGCACAGGCGAACGCACAAGGTGGCGGTGGTACGCGTGCCGTGAGTCCTCCGCTGTTGGTGTATCGCGTCTATCCTGACGGCCGGGAGGAATTGGTTCGTGGACTTCGGTTCCATGCCTTGACGGCGCGCGCGTTGCGCGATGTAATCGCGGCCTCGCAGGAAACGGCAGTGTTTGAGTACGTCAACACGACCACGCTGATGGCGCTGCTGGGCAGCGGCGGCTACCTGGCCCCGACGTCCGTGATCTCGCCCGGCCTGCTGTTCGAAGAAATTGAACTTGAGGTGCCGCGGGAGCAGCTCTCGAAACCGCCCACGGTTCCGCCGCCCCCGATGCAGCCGTAGTTGATGCCGCGTCGTCTTAGCTGGACACTGTTCCGAGAAGTTCTGGTCAGCTCCGCGCTGGGTTCGTTGTTGTTCACCAGCGTGTTGTTCCTCTTCCTCTCGCGGCGGTTGTTCGAATTCGTTGTCCAGAACCCAGGTCCGTGGCGCATCACGGTTCGCTTGTTCGCGCTGGTACTACCGCAGGCCCTGCCTTACACGATCCCACTGGGCGTGTTGGTGGGAACGCTGCTCGCGCTGAGCCGCATGTCCACCGACGGCGAGATCACCGCGATGCGCGCCGCTGGTGTTCCAGGACGCCGAGTGGCGCCCGCGGTGATGGCGTTTGCCTTCATCGGACTGCTGGTCGCCGGAGCGGCAACCACGTGGCTGACCCCTTGGTCCATTCGCGAAGGCTACCGGATTCGCAATGTCCTGATGGAAGGTCAACTCAACGCCGACATTCAACCTCGCTATTTCGAAGAGCGCTTCCCCAATACCGTGCTCTACGTGCGCGACATTCAGCAAGGCTCGCTGTGGAAGCAAGTCTTCCTAGCCGATCTCACACCCTCGCCGGAACGCGGCGACATCCCAAGCATCACGCTCGCGTCTGAGGCGATCGCGCAGCCAGACCTGCCCAATAATCGCATCCAGCTGTCGCTGAAAAACGGCAGCAAGTACGAAGCCAGCAAGGATGTAGAGAAGTACGAGGTCCAAAGTTTCCCGGCGTCGGACCAAGCGCTAAAGGCACAGCGGCCTCCCGAAGTTCGAGCCTCACGACCGACTATCGAGATGGACACGCTGCCGCTCTACACAGCAGCGTACAAAGAGAAGGAAGCCGACCCGACGCGCTTGCTCGAGATCAAGATTGAGTTGCACCAGCGCTTGACATGGCCCTTCGCCTGTCTAGTGTTGGCACTGACCGCCGTGCCGCTCGGCTTAAGCTCGCGCCGTCGCGGAAAATCTCCGGCAGTGGTCCTGACCGTGGCACTGGCGTTCATCTACTACGTGAGCCTCATCGGAGCCGTCAGCCTTGCCCGGCAGAAATCCCTACCCGTCGAACTGATGTTGTGGATGCCGAATATCGGCTTCGCACTGCTGGGCACATTCCTATTGGCTCGCCTGGAGAAGCCGGGCTCGCGCGACTATGTCGACATCGTCACTGGCTGGTTCCGCAAACCGAACTTCGTCGACCCACGCAAGCGCCTGCCCCGTTTGGAACTCCGCCGCCTGCCACTGGTGCCGCAGGTCATCGACGCGCACATCACGTCGCGCTTTCTGTTCTATTTCATCGTGTGGCTCATCAGCTTCGTCATGCTGTTGGATGTCTTCACGTTCTTCGAAGTGTTGACCGACACGGTCCGCAACAACATCCCGCTCTCGAAGGTGCTCAGCTACCTCTTCTTCCTGACGCCGCGCTGGATCTATGAACTGACGCCGGTCAGCGTGCTGGTCAGCGTATTGGTCGTGCTCGGCGTGCTATCGAAGGACAACGAAGTGACCGCGTTCAAAGCCTGCGGCGTCAGCGTCTATCGCCTTGCCGTGCCGCTGTTCCTCACCAGCCTGGTGCTGAGCGGGAGCCTGTTCGCCTTCAATCACTATGTTGTGCCGGGTGCCGACCGCATCCAGAACGCGCTACGCGCGGAGATCAAAGGCCGCCCGGCACAAACCTTCCTCAATCCCGGACAGAAGTGGATCTACGGCGAAGGCGACCGCGTCTACTACTATCGTTACTACGACGTGAACCAGAACATCATGGCCGGCGTGAATGTCTTCGAACTGGATTCAAAAACCTTCCGGCTGAAGCGCCACGTCTCCGCGGAGCTCGCGCGCTGGGAACCGAAGCTCTCTGCCTGGGTGTTCCAGAACGGCTGGAGTCGCGACATGCAGGGCAACTTGGTGAAGGCGTTCGACAACTTCGCCGGGCAGACGCGCACGTTCGCCGAGCTGGAAGAGAAACCCGATTACTTCCTGAAGGAAGACATTCAATCGCAGCAGATGAATTACCAGGAGCTGCACAGCTACATCGAAGAGCTTCAACAAAGCGGCTTTGAAACAACGCGCCTGCGCGTGCAGTACTTCAAGAAATTCTCCGTACCGCTGTTCGCGTTCATCCTCGCGTTGGTCAGCGTACCGTTCGCATTTCGCTCCGGGAACCGGGGCGGCGGAGCCATGGCCGGGGTCGGCATCAGCTTCGCTATCTACATCGCGTATTCGTCGATCCAGCAGCTGTTTGAGCAGGTCGGCAACCTCAACCAACTCCCGCCCGAAATCGCCGCCTGGTCCCCAGACGTGGTCTTTTCGCTGGCGGGCCTCTATTTCTTCTCTCGAATTCGGAGCTGATGCGTACTTATAAACTCACACTGGAATATGACGGATCGAAGTATTCCGGATGGCAAGACCAGATTAATGCCCGCACTGTGCAAGGCGAACTGAAGCAGGCGGCGGCCGAACTGCTAGGCGGGGATCTCGACGTCCAAGGCGCGGGCCGCACCGATGCGGGCGTACACGCGGTCGGCCAGGTCGCGCACATCAAGACTCCGCGCACGCCTCGACTCACGACAGGCGAACTTATGCGGGAGCTGAATGAACGGCTCCCCTCCAGCGTCGCGATCGTGGAATGTGTCGAAGCACCCCCGCGTTTCCATGCACGCCACTCTGCTACGTCGCGCGCATATTTTTATCAGATCTCAACACGCAAAGCCGCGCTTTCGAAGAAGTTCGTGTGGTGGATCAAAGAACCGCTCGACATAGCGCGCATGCAGCAAGCTGCGGCGCTGATTCCGGGTCGGCACGACTTCAACGCATTCCGCGCGGCGGACAAGTCGAAGCCGGATGAATCGACGATCGTGGTGGTGGATTCGGCCGAGGTCGCCGAAGATGATCACTTAATCGTGTTCCGCATTGAGGCGTCCCACTTCCTCTGGAAGATGGTGCGCCGCTTGACCGGCACGTTAGTGAAGGTTGGGTTGCGCGAGATCAGCGTGGAAGACTTCCAGTCGTTGCTGAACGGCAAGAAGAACCCGCGCTTCGATATCGCGTCATGGACCGCGCCGTCGGCCGGGCTGTTCCTGGAATCGATCAAGTATTAACTGACGAAGCCTTTCCAAGTGGTGCCGCGTTCATCACGCAGCGTCACCGCGTCGCCCTCGGCCACGCCCGTCAGCGACCGTCCGTTGGAGTTACGAAAGCGGTAAACGACCGCATGGTCGTCTTCTCGAACGGCGGAGCCGGTCCACACGTTGCCGTATTCGTCTTTCAGCCGAATGTTGTCGCCGTGACCATACCCGGAAACACGAGTCTTGGTCTTTTCTTCCTCCAGGTGAAAATATCCACCTGGAATAGAGTTTTGGCGACGCTGTTTGCCGAAGATCATAGACCGCTCAAGTAGCTGGTTCTATTATCGGGACCCTGCACCACACTAGCGATCAGGTCTCTGCCTTAATTAGACTCAAGTTCATGCGCGCAGTCATACAGCGAGTCACGTACGCCAAAGTAGAGGTCGAAGACGTTGTAGTGGGAAAAATTGAATCGGGACTCCTGGTTCTATTGGGGGTGGCGAAAGGCGACACCCAGGCAGACGCCGACTACCTGGCTGCGAAGATCGCGCAACTTCGAATCTTCTCTGACGACGCGGGGAAAATGAATCGCAGCGTCTTGGAAGCAGGCGGCGCGATGCTGGCGGTTTCGCAGTTCACGCTTTATGGCGATTGCCGCAAAGGCCGGCGTCCCGGCTTCGATGCAGCTGCGCCACCCGATGAAGCGCGCCGCTTGTATGAACACTTCGTGGAGGCGTCGCGCGCCACGGGACTGCGCGTGGAAACCGGCATCTTTCAGGCCGACATGCAGGTCAGTCTACTGAACGACGGTCCGGTGACACTGATCGTAGAGAGTCCCAGTCGAAGCGCGTAATGATGTCTTCGACGGAGCCTTCGCCGACAACGCGGCCGCGCTCGAAGAACACTGCCCGTGTGGCCAGGGCCCGAGCGAAAGCGATGTCGTGCGTCACCAACAGCTTCGCTTGCGGAAGACTCTGCAACAGACGGGCGAGCTCGCGCTCGGCGGGCGGATCTAGATACGTCGTCGGCTCGTCGAACACCAGAACGTCCGGCGACATGGCCAGAACGCCGGCGATCGCCACGCGACGCTTCTCACCGGCGCTCAGGTGAAACGGCGCTTTGTCGGCAACCCGCAGCATCCCGACCTGTTCCAATGCCTGACGAGCCCGCTCCAACGCGGCTGCGGGCGAACATCCCAGATTCCTTGGACCAAAGGCGACGTCCTCCAACACCGTGGGCATGAACAACTGGTCGTCCGCATCCTGAAACACCAACCCGATGCGGCCTTGAATCGCAAGCGAGCCTTGCCCTTTCAGCAACCCGTTCAACTGCAGTACAAAGGTGGTCTTGCCGGAACCGTTGGCGCCGAACAGCGCCACACATTCGCCCTCGTCCAAGTGAAAGTCGACGCCATCCAAGGCCTGCGTTCCATCGGGGTAGCGATAGCGCAACCCTCGCACTTCGATCAGACGGCTCATAGGGCCTTTCCGTTATATCCGCGAGCCAGCATCGCGCGATGCACACGTTCACCACGCGCCCAGCTGCGCGCAAACAATACGCCGAGGGCCCCGGCCGCAGCGTCGAAGCGGAAGCCTCCCCGGGCCGTCGCCGCGATCCGCATCCGTCGC
The DNA here is from genome assembly GCA_947467395.1 of Bryobacterales bacterium. Lineage (GTDB taxonomy): Bacteria > Acidobacteriota > Terriglobia > Bryobacterales > Bryobacteraceae > Palsa-187. The sequence goes on along the minus strand of CANIIC010000052.1, from coordinate 11,846 downwards.
GCTTCGTCGGTGATGACCGTCAAGTAGCGATGCACGAACTGGAGCACTTCTACAAGCGCACCCGGCACACCCCATGAACGCAGCGCGGCGATCCAATCCTGCGCCGGCGTCACAGCATTAAACGCGAGCACAGCCAACACAGATAGGTAGCTCTTGACCAAAAGAGTTGCGGCTACCACTCCGTCGCCGGACCACCATGCTCCCAGCGCGATCATGGCGCTCAATGGAAGTATGAGAAGCGCGCGGACCAACATGCTGCGCGCGGACCGAAGACTCAGCAGCACAGCCGCAGACGGCAGCAGCCACGGAATGTTCGGAGTGAGCGAGATCAGAATCAGAAACAGCAGCAACACCGTGAGCTTGCCGCGCGCGGTCCGCATCGAATTAGCGCCTCTTGATACCGATGGCGCACACTGCGTAGACGCAGGTCACGCCGATCAGTCCAGCCAAGGAGGTTTGCAGCCAGTCCGGCCCAACGCCGCTGAGCGCGTAGCCGGCCAAGGGAGCATTCGTCCACACCGGCTGCTCCTGGAGCCCGACCTTTGCGGCCAAGTGTTGCAAACCATCCGGTGCAGCAGATGCGATCCAGGCTCCCCCGGTGATCAACAACAAGGCCGACATGGCGACGGCGGCGCGCGCATGGAAAGAGATCGGCGTGTGCGTTGGGATAGACTGAGGGCGCAACCGCTCAATGGAACGGAGCGCGGCGACCGTGATCACCCCTTCGATGAGACCAGTGAGGCAGAAGATCCCCAGCCCGATGCCGAGGGCAGAATTCCCCAGCGTGACGCCGGACAACTTCAGTTCGCCCAACGCCATCGCTCCGCTAGCCACAACACTCAGCGCGCCGCCCGCGAGCACCGAAAGGGTGGAGCGGCCCCACAAGCGGACCGGCAAGTATCCAGCGAGAACGCCGATGAACGCCATGTTGAAGACATTGGCCCCCATCGCAAGCACTCCGCCGTCTTGAAACAACAGAGCCTGCAGCACCAGAATCGCGGTCATCGTGAGGGCTGCAGCAGAGGGCCCCAGGATCACAGCGAGCAGAGTTCCGCCGAGCAGATGTCCGCTTGCTCCCAGCGCGACAGGGAAGTTGACCATTTGCGCGGCGAAAACGAAGGCTCCCATGACGCCGAGCAGCGGAATGCGTTGGTCATCAGCAACGGACTCGGACTTGCGCGTTTGACGGGCCACCCACGCAACGGCGGGCGCACTGAGGGCGTCCAGGGTGAGCCAGACCGGTGGCGTCAGAAATCCGTCAGGGATGTGCATGGGACATTACTATGGTTACATGGACGTTCCGAACGCCGCGGCCGGGGGTGGGGCATGATCGTAGGCACGGGAATTGACCTGTGCGAGGTCGACCGGATCCGCAAAGCGGTCGACTCCTCGCACGGACCTCGATTCTTGGAACGTGTATTCACCGAGCGTGAAATCGCCTACGCTCGACGCAAGGCGAGCCCCTATGAACGCTTCGCCGCTCGGTTCGCGGCAAAAGAGGCGGGCATGAAGGCGCTCGGCACGGGCTGGCGTGGCGGGATCACGTGGCACGATTTTGAGGTCACCAATTTAGCCTCGGGTCGCCCGACACTCACGTTTCATGGGCACGCCGCGGAGGTCGCAGCAAAACTGAAGGTGCGCAATATCGCACTTTCGATGACGCACACCGCAGATCAAGCGATGGCGATGGTGATCCTGGAAGACTAGGGTTTCCGCGCTGCCAACACGACACGCATCCACTTGAACGCGACATCGCCGTCGGCGAGTTGCTCAATCGAGAATTCACGCCGGGCATCGTGTGGTGCATCACGAAACATCTGCTCGACTTGTTCGGCGGCATCCCCTGTGCAGCCTGACTTCGCCATCCAGTCCTGAAGTCTGATTGGCTTGGCTTCGTCGCAACGCTCGATTTGTTCAACCGCAAACCCCACAGCAGTGAGCATTGTGCTCCACTCTCCAGGCGAATAATTGCGAACGTGCGAACGGTCCCGGAGCCACTCCACGCGGTTCTGCCATTCATCCAGGTGCGGCAATCCGTCAGGTACGGATGTGTCCGCGACCAGCAACCTCCCTCCGGAGCGAAGAACGCGGAGAGCTTCGGAGACAAAGGCTCGGATGTCCACGAAGTGATGCGGGGCCACTCGACAGGTCACCAAGTCAAAGGAAGCGTCGGCGAAAGGAAGCTTCTCGGCCGGCGCCTGTTGCCAGGAAGTATTCTGAGTCCCGGAGTCAGTCGCCCGAGAGCGCGCCTGATCGAGCATTCCGTTCGAGACATCCAAGCCGACGACCTCGGCAACCCGGGGGGCGAAGGCGAGCGCTGTGAACCCCGTGCCTGTAGCCACGTCGAGCAAACGGTCCGTGATGCGCGCCTCAGAGTGGTTGAGAAGCCACTCGAGTGACGATTCACTCCATTGGTTCCATTCAGAGTTATAGTGGGACGCCTGACGGTCAAATTGTTCTTGCGAGTTCATGCCAACCCGGCTTTGCGACGCTCTTTCATCTCGGTCATCACACTGATGACGAGTTCCTTGGCATCGGTCAGGCACTTGTCGATCAGCTGAATGTCCATGGCTGGCTTGCCGGGTTGACGCGCGCTCTGGCAGTAAACGCCATGCTGACCAGTCAGAACGAGGGCGTCGGTGAGAAGATCCAAGGCCACGGCGAGCCGCCCACGCTCGATCCCCATCTGAAATTCGTGGCTTTCGAGAGCGTCTTTGCGGTCATCCCAAACGGACATGCCTCAATCGTAACAGCCGCTACGGGACGGTCCAGGTGCCTTTGGAGGTGAGTGCGGTCGTCCCCCAAGAATTCGAGGCCTGCATGAAGACAGTCTTGGCTCCCGAGAACGCTGGAGTCTTGAACACCAGAATCACTGAGAAAGCTACGTTGCCACCCGTTACGGTCGCCGAACTGAAACCAACCGCGCACTGAGAGTTCTGGAGCGTCGCCGACGAACCGATGGGCTTCGTCGCCAGCGTGGTCCCGGCGTCGTCATAGAGGCCGACGGTGCCCGCAGTTTTGTTGTACACAACATAGCAGGCGTTCGCAGTGGTTCCTGAAGTGACCAGGATCGAAAGTGAAGTTAGGTCCGATGGCGACACCGAGGTGGAGGCGTTCGCGGTAAACGTCGGCAAGGTTCCGGAACCAGAAGTGGGCGAGAGCGCCCCGAGCGTCGGAGCGACCCCAGGGATCGTCCAGGTCCCGACCTGCCTCCAACCTGAGTTATAGCCCGCCTCCGCGGCAAACAAGTACGTATTCTTGAGTCCAGCAAAAGAAGTTTGGAACGCGACGTTTACGGTGATGGTGACAGTGGTGGTCCCGAAGCTGACCGAACTGCCTGAGCCAAACAGCGTGCATTGACTGTTCGACACACTCCCGGACGAACCGATGGTCAAGCCGGCCGACCCGTTGGTCACGGTGTCCGCCGTGATCGACAGTCGGTTCCCGGCTCTGTCGTAGACGATATAGCAGGCGTTGTTCAGATTGAATCCTGAGGGATTCAAGAACGCCATCGCCGCGCCCGTGATAAAGCCCGAGCCGCCTTGGTCCAACATGGTAAACGTGAAGGACTGGCTTGCGCCGGAACCCGTCGAAGGACTCGCCGAACTTGCTACAGGAACACCTCCAGCAAACACCGAGTACGTCCCGCGCTGGAGCCAGCCCGTATTCCCGTTAGGACCTACTGCGAGCATGTAAATATTCTTGGCGCCCGTGAATGCACCATTGAACGCCAGCGGGATCGTGAGGATGTTGGAATTCCCGGAAACGCTCAAGGTTGCTGCGCCAAGAGCGCACTGACTATTCTGAATCGTCGCGTTTGAACCGAACGGCTTCGCGCTGGATCCGGCTGCACTGTCATACAGCAGCGCGAGCGTTCCCGCCGCGCGATCCCACACGAGCGAACACGCATTGACGTTTGAAACAGTACTGTTAATGGTGATCGCCGCACCCCACACGTTCGCCGCACTCTTCGTGTCCGAGAACACAAACGTGAATACCTGAGAGGCTCCGCTTCCGGCACTCGGAGACACGGAATCTGCGGATACTTGGGATACACCCGCTTTGGCCACCCATCCGGTATTCACGTTCACGTCCGCCGCATACAAATAAACGGTGTTATTTCCAGGGAATCCAGTATCGAGCACCAACGACAGCGTCAAAGTCAGCGTGTTTCCCGAAAGCGTCTTGCTCGATCCAACTCCGTTCAACTGACACTGCGAATTTTGCGCCGTACCACGGCCCGGCGTCAGAGCGCCGCCTCCCGAAGAGGCCACGTTGTTGGCGAGCGTCAGCGTATTCGTCGCAGGCGTGAAGGTTATATAGCAGGCGAAATCAATAGACGCGGTTCGAGACAAGAGCATCGCGATGCTGCTCAAGGCTGACGCACCTGCAGGATGCGAGAACTGAACGGTAACGGTCGCCGCCCCCCCGTTTCCGTAAACAATATTGGCGGAATCCGCCGACGGCACCTGCGACGGTGGGGCGGTTACCCCCAGCCTCGCGACCCAGCCCGTGTTCCCGCTGACATTCGTCGATTGCAGGGCACTCTGCAGAGGGAAATCGTAGGATGTGGTCTGCCCCCCAATAAACATGTTTCCGGTGTTGTCCACCGCGATCGCGTTGACTTGGTCCGACCCCGTGCCGCCGTACAACGTCGAGAACGCCAGCGCGTTGCCCGTCGCGTTCAACTTGGAGACGAATCCGTCGTAGAGTCCATTGAAGCCAGCTTGCACGCCTCCCACGTTGGAGAAACTGACCGAAGACGTGTAGCCCACCACATACGCGTTTCCCGAGGAATCCACCGCTATTCCACTCGCCCAATCGAACCCCGTCCAACCGAGGTAGGTGCTGTAGAGGCGTGCCGTGCCTGCTGGGTTCAGCTTCGTCACGAACACATCTCGCGAACCGCCAGCATTCACCTGCAACGTCCCAGAAGTAACCGGGAAGTTCGTGGAACTCACCACCCCCGTGATGTAGGCGTTGCCACCGCCGTCCAGAGCAACAGCGTTTGCCTGCTCCGGCGCGAGCGCACTCCCGCCCGTGCCGCCTAGATAGGTGCTGTACAGAACCTGTGGCGTCCCCGAAGTTTGGATCTTCGTCACAAACGCATCCTGGCCCCCGGCGTTGAGCGCCTGGATCGCAGCGGCGACTGGGAAATTGGTCGAAAGGGTTCCGCCTGCGACGTAGACGATCCCCGTTCCATCCGTGGCGATCCCACCGGCGTGTTCATCGAGCGCACCGCCCAGGAACGTACTGAACCGGACCACTCCGCCCGAATCCAGCTTGGTCACGAAGGCATCCACTCTCCCGCCAAAGGCAGGCTGCACGGCGCTAACAACACCGAAATCCGCGGAGTACGTGTCCCCCGTCACATACGCATAACCCGACGCATCCACGGCGACCGCCGTCGCCGAATCCACGTTGGAGCCCCCCAGATAGGTGCTGTAGGCTAACGCGATCCCCGCAGCGTTGAGCTTGAACGCGAACGCTTCTTTTCCGCCAACGAAACTGCTGCGAGCGGCAGAGGCCAAGGGGAAATTAGATGATCCCGTCGCGCCCACGACGTACGCGAATCCGGACGCATCCACCGCGATACCTGCGGGGCGGTCGTCCCCGCTACCGCCGATGTAGGTGGCATACAGAAGGCTGCTCCCCCTGGGATCCAGTTTTACAACGAACGCATCTACTCCGCCTCGATTCGTCGCTTGGTAAGCACCGGCAATCGGGAAGTCCAACGCCTCCGTCCATCCCGCCGCATACAGATTCCCCAGACCATCCCGAGCCACCGCGGTCACCGCCCCGAACCCACTGCCGCCCAGGAAGGTTGAGTAGGTGATCACCGGATCGATCACCAGTGGCAGCGAAGGATCATACGGTCCCAACTGAAAACCGACCGTTCCGTCGGCATTCAGGTGATAGTCTGCAACTACAGACCGATGCGCGCCGTCCGCAGCCACGTTGTAGGCGACAGGCCGATCTTCCCGGAACTCGCTCGAATCCGAATCGACGTGCAGCCCTCCGTCGCCATCTACCCAGGTGCTCCGCGCCCCTGGATACTCCATCCGGATCTGGCCCGCATCCGCGCCAGGCGCTAGATGGAACTCGCTCTTCAGCTGAGAACCTGACGCCGCATAAGTCGCGTCGATCCCTGGATAGAGCCCGCGATACCGCACCCCGTCAAACACAGGAACGGCCGTGTGCCACTGCTGTGGGTCGGATCCCCGCAAAAAGTTCGCCCGACCCTCCACCGCATGGATACCTTGCACACGACCCGGCTCAACTCCCAGAAACCGCACACGAAGTTGAGCATTTCCCTGGGCGTACACGACCCCATCCTCTAAGAAACCGGCTCGCACTCCGCCTGCCTCCGCGACAAAGCGCACTTCTGCCGGAGCCTGCCCCACATTCGGAACAAACAACGTGGGCAGCGCGGCCATCCTCACCGGCCACGCCAACAGAACAGAGATAAGGAGAACCGTTCGCATCTTGTCCTGCTCCACTTTTCGACGCGAACTACTCGACTCCGCAGATCAGATTGTCCTGATCCTATACTGAGGCGATGCCCCAGTTGATCGCCCAACCCCACCAGATCCCGGTCCCCGGGAACAAGATTATCCGCGAATACATTGGTGCCGTGAACAACGGCGAATCCCAGACCAGCATCGCCCGCATGACCAGCCCCGCAGGTTGGTCCGAACCGGGCCAGCGTCCCGACTTCGACGAGTTCACGCTGGTGCTGAGCGGCAAGATGCGCCTGGAACACGAAGGCGGCGTCATGGAAGCCGGACCCGGCCAGGCGCTGATCACGCGCAAAGGCGAGTGGATTCGCTACTCCACGCCCGAAGGCTGCGAGTACGTCGCCATCTGCATCCCGGCGTTCTCGCCCGCTACCGTCCATCGCGACGAATAATCACTGCAAGTGCTTCTAAGATAGGGACCTTCGGGTCCATTGACACCTCAGCACGCCGGACCCTATGATGAGTACGGTTTCGCCTCACGAAACCGGCCTCCAGTCGTCTAAACATTCGCACACCACATATGATCAAAGTCGAAGGGCTCACCAAGCGATACGCCCGCCACGTCGCCGTCGACCACATCTCTTTTGAGGTCGCCAAGGGCCAGATCGTCGGCTTCCTCGGTCCGAACGGGGCCGGGAAAACCACCACGATGCGCATGCTGACGTGCTTCATGCCGCCTACCGAAGGCACGGCCGAAGTCGCGGGCTACGATGTCATCCAGAATCCGATGGAGGTGAAGCGCCGCATCGGGTATCTGCCGGAAACCCCGCCCCTGTACCCCGACATGGAGGTCGCCGAGTACCTCGATTTCGTCTCGCGCATCAAGAATCTTCCCTCTGCCGGCCGGCAGGCACGCATAAACCAAGTAATGGAACGCTGCGCCGTCGCCGACGTTCGCAACAAAGAGATCGGCAAGCTCTCGAAGGGCTACAAGCAGCGCGTCGGCCTCGCCCAAGCGATCATCCACAATCCGGACGTCTTAATCCTCGATGAACCCACATCGGGCCTCGATCCTCACCAGATCATGGAAACCCGCGACCTCATCCGCGAACTCGCCGGCGACCACACCATCATCCTCTCCACGCACATCCTGCCTGAGGTCGAACAGATCTGCGAGCGTGTCGTGATCATCGCGAAGGGCAAGCTGGTCGCTACAGACACCGTCGCCAACCTGACCACCAACCTGCGCGGTGCTGAGACCATCGCACTCGAAGTCATCGGCGGCGACGAAGCCAGCGTCCGCGAACGCCTCGACCGCATCGCCGGAATCCTGAAAGTCACGACCGTTCCCACTGACGGCCGCGTTCGCTTCACCATCGACGCCGACAAAGAGAAGAACGTGCGCCCCGAAATCGCGCGAGCCATCATCGGCTCCGGCTGGGAGCTGCATGAACTGCACGGCGTCAGCATGAGCCTCGAAAACATCTTCCTGGAACTGACCTCCAATAAGGAGGCCGCTTAGCCATGAACGCTTTCACGATCGCCAAGAAGGAACTAAACCTCTACTTCCGATCACCCATCGCCTACGGCATCATGGGATTCTTCGCGCTGGTCACCGGGTTCTTCTTCTACTCCGCCGTCGGCTTCTTCCTGCAACGGTCGATGCAGATGGCGCAGATGGGTCAATCGACCCCCATGAATGTGGACGAGTGGGTTGTCCGCAACGTCCTTTCGAACATCAGCGTCGTTGGTTTATTCCTGATCCCGATGATGACCATGCGCAGCTTCGCAGAAGAGAAGCGCACCGGCACCATCGAGCTACTGATCACGTCACCCTTGCGCGATAGCGAGATCATCATCGGCAAGTGGCTGGGTGCTCTCGTGATGTACGCCACCCTCCTGGGCCTAACCGCCGTGAATATGGTGACGCTCTACGCCTACGGCACGCCCGACTGGCGTCCGATGGTGGTCGGTTACCTCGGCCTGCTGCTGCAAGGCGGAGCGTTGCTCGCCATCGGCATCCTCATCTCCAGCACCACGCGCAACCAGATTGTCGCAGGCGTCGCCGGATTCTGCGTGTGCCTGCTGCTGTGGGTGCTCGATTGGGTGACGGCCTTCGAAGCCTCCACGCTCAACAAAGTTATCGCCTACATCAGTGTCGTCTCGCACTTTGAATCCTTCGCAAAAGGCGTGGTCGACCTGAAAGACGTGGTCTACTACATCACCATGATCGTGCTCGGCCTGTTTCTGACCGCACGTTCTATGGATTCCATGCGGTGGAGGGCGTAATGACACAACCGAAACGCATCACCAACTTCGCCCAAGCCGCCGTCTACACGCTCGTCGTTATTGCGATCCTGGTCGCGGTGAACTACCTCGCCAATCGCTACAACAAGTCGATCGACACCACGGCCAACAAACGCTACACGCTGTCGGATCAAACGCAGAAGCTCGCACAAGGCCTCTCCCAGGACATCACCATCTCTTACTGGGATCGCGCCGATTCGTTCCCTGCGGCGCGTGATCTGCTTGACCGCTACCAGAACCTTTCCTCGAAGATCAAGGTCGTCTATCAGGACATCGATAAGAACCGCACCGGCGCCATCGCCGCCGGCGTCAACGCCCGCGGAGCCGTTCTGGTCCAAGTCGGCAACAAGAAGGAGCAGGCCAAGACCCTCAACGAAGAAGAACTTACCGGAGCGATGGTTCGCGCGCTCAAAGGCGGCGACCGCCAGGTCTGCTTCACCGGCGGCTACGGCGATGGCGATCTCTCCGATAACGAAGGTAACGGTTACGCCGACGTGAAGGCGCTAATCGAAAAGAACAATTACAAGACGCAGACCGTGCCCCTGATCCCCACACCGGTGATCCCCAAGGAGTGCACGGTACTGGTGGTCGGCGGGCCCAAGCGCACCTATCTGCAGCCTGCCGTCGACGCCATCAATACCTACGTCGAAGGCGGAGGTCACGCCATGATCCTGGTCGATCCACCACTCAAGATCGGCGGCCAGATCGATGAGAACCCCGCGCTCGACACGTTGCTCACCAGCTGGGGCGTGCAGACCAACAAGGACCTCGTGCTCGATCTGAGCGGCATTGGCCAGTTGTTCGGCATGGGCCCGGAGATGCCCGTGGTGACGAAGTTCGAGGACCACCCCATCACACGCCCGCTCAAGAATCTGGCGGCTGCATTCCCGCTGACGCGCTCGCTGACCATCGCCCCCGCAGGCGACAAGGTGGAAGCCAAGGCCCTGTTCAGCACCTCCGAAGCGGCCGCAGCGACAACGAACCTAGCGTCTTCCGACATCGATATCGACAATGCGCAGCGTGGCGCACGACTGCTGGCGGCGGTAGGCGAGTTCAAGGGAGAAGGATCCAACAAAGGCCGTGTCATCGTGGTCGGCACCTCGCGCTGGATTGCGAATCAGTTCCTGGGCGTTACCGGGAATCGCGACCTGTTCCTGAACATGGTGAACTGGCTCAGTGCGGACGAAGACCTGATCTCGATTCGCCCGAAAGACCCCGAAGATCGACGTCTGAATATGAACGCACGCCAAGTCGCGTTGATGTTCTGGGGCAGCGTCGTCGGCATCCCCGTACTGATGCTGCTGGCGGGGCTCAGCGTGTGGTGGAAGCGGAGATAGCGCGATGAAGCGGCTACTCATCGCCACCTCCATCCTCGCGATCCTGGGCGCTGCCATCTGGTGGAGCGAAACGCACAACTCCACGGAAGCTGACCCGAAGGCCGCGTTGAAGATCATCGATCTGAAGGACGCCGACATCACCAGTCTAGAAGTCACGCCCAAGGGAGAGCCCGCCGCAGTTGCGGTAAAGGATGCGTCGGGAAAGTGGGCCCTGACGGCACCCACCGCGCTGCCCGGCGACCAGGCCGTCATCGACTCACTAGTCGCGAGCCTCGCCACGCTCACCGCGGACCGCATCATCGATGAGAACCTCACTGATCGAGCCTCCTACGGCCTGGACCCTGCGCTGATCTCCATCCAGGCCAAGACCAAAGACGGTAAGACGATTCATCTGCGCATCGGCGAGAACACGGCCGATGGCACGGGCCTCTACGCGTCGCTGGATGGCGACAAGCGACTCTTCGCGCTGCCCGCCTTCGCGAAAGACACCTACGCGAAACATGCGGCCGACCTGCGCGACAAGCACCTGCTCTCCGTCGAAGCCGACAAAGTCTCGCGCCTGGAACTGACGGTGGCGGGCAAGCCGCCCATCGAGTTCACCCGCGTGAATGACACGCAATGGCAGATCTCCCGCCCCCGTCCCATGCGCGCCGACACCCTGCAAGTGGACGAGCTGGTCAGCCTGATGAAGGACTCGGAAATGGACATCTCCATGGATGAGAAGACCGCCGCCCTAGCTTTCGCCACGTCCACGCCGCTCGCCACCGTGCGGGTCACGCAACCCGGCGGCGTGCAGACGCTCGAAGTCCGCAAATCCGGCACCGATGCTTACGCTCGCTCCGCCCTCGGCATCTTCAAAGGCACCCCAAACCTCGCCCCCGGCGTCGACAAATCCCTCGCCGACTTCCAGAACAAGAAGCTCTTCGATTTCGGCTTCGACGATCCCACCAAGATCACCTACAAATCGAAGGACGAAGACAAAACCTTCGAGAAGTCCGGCATGGACTGGCTGATGAACGCGCGCTCGATGGACTCCGTCTCCGTGCAGAACATGATCGACAAGGTTCGCGACCTTTCGGCCGCCAGCATCAACGACGGCTCCATCGGCAAGGCCGAAATCGAACTCTCCGTGACTTCAAAGAAGGGTACCGAGAAGATCCTGATCGCGCCCTCCGGGGAAGACTTCGTCGCCCAGCGCGACAAGGAACCCGGCGTCTATCGCATCGCCGGCACGGCGATGGCCGAACTGCGTCAGGGGATCAGTAACGTGCAGCAAGCCGCAGAAACCCCGAAGGCTGACAATAAGAAGTGATGGCCCCGCGCCAAGCGCTTCAAACCGATTTCTACGAGCTCACGATGGCGGCCGGCTTCTTCGCCGCCGGCAAAACCAACGACCGAGCCACGTTCGAACTCTTCGTTCGCCAACTGCCGCCGCATCGTAAATACATCGTTGCCGCCGGACTCGCACAAGCCGTCGACTACCTGCTGAATCTGCGCTTCACACAAGAAGAAATCGACTATCTGCGCTGCCTCCCGCAACTGGCAAACGCCGCGCCGGAGTTCCTCGACTACCTGGCCAACCTGCGCTTCACCGGCGACGTGTTTGCCGTCCCCGAAGGCACGCCGCTGTTTCCCTCTGAGCCGTTCCTCACCATCCGTGGGAACCTCATCGAGACGCAGCTCGCAGAAACGTTCCTGCTCAGCACCATCGGCTTCCAATCGATGATCGCCACCAAGGCTTCTC
>CANIIC010000051.1 GCA_947467395.1 Bryobacterales bacterium | reverse complement strand
TCGACCAAGGACGAAAAGATCGGCCTCTGTACAGTGTTCGGGGAATCCGGGCAGCAGGATAGCGTCCCGTACTTGAGCAGGCTGAAAGACGACAAAGACCCCGAGGTCGCGCAAAACTGCCTTCGCAGTCTGCGCACCCTCGAGGCCCGTCTGAGATAGGGTTGGTGCGAAAGAAGAAGCTTACTTCTTCTTCTGCTGTTTCTGCTGACCGACGCGGACCTTGAACTGACGCGCCATTGCTTCCTGGTGCGCCTTCCAGTCGAAGCGCTTCGCCGCGTCCGACAGGTACGCGTTGACGTCCACGTCCTTCGGGAGGACAGCCATCAGGGAGGCAGTCATAGTGCCGTCCGGGCTGGTGATGCGGTAACGCTTTACATTCGGGATTGACATGACGAATCCAGGATAGCATGGGTTCCGGCAGGTCTGCCAGGCACCGGACCGAACCCCTTGATAGCGCTTACTTTGCGGTTTCGCTGACCAGTTTGCTCGCCAAGGGGCGCGACTGGCCGGCGTACTTGTTTCCCGCCTTCTTGTGATATGGCATCGAGGACGGCGAGGTCAGCTGTTCAAAGGTGAACGAGCAAATGCGCATGCCGGGATAGAGCGCGACGGGCATGCGGCCGAGGTTGCTGAGTTCCAAAGTCGCCTTGCCGCGCCAACCTGGATCGAACAGACCCGCCGTTCCATGCACGATGATGCCGATGCGGCCGAGGCTTGAGCGGCCTTCGAGGCGGCCGAGGACGTCGTCGTCGAGCTCCAGATTCTCTTCGGTGATCGCGAGCGCGAATTCGCCGGGTTGCAGGATGAAGGATTCGCCCATCGGGACTTCGATGGTGCGCATCAGATCCTGAATCGCGGTGCTGCCTTCGCGCAGGTCGATGAAGGCGTGGCGGCTGTGTTCGAAGACGCCAAATTCGTTGCCGAGGCGGAAGTCGATCGAGCAGCTGCCGTACTGCTCAGGGGTGAGTTCAGGGGTGACCTTGATCTTGCCCTGCTCCATGTACTTCCGGATGTCGACGTCGGAAAGAACCATTCTTCGATTGTACGCTCAGCGCGCCTCCAGGACATAGGTCAGAAGCTTCGGAAAGACGGTGTTCGCGGTCGGTGCGGGCAGCGGGGTGTTCGGCGGATAGGCGGGGCCGACCACGACGCCGGTGCCGCCGGCCAAAGAGATGTACTGCTTGCCGTCGAGCTGGAAGGTCATCGGCGGGCCCATGCCGCCGCGGAGGCCGGTGTCGATATCGAGGACTTTCTCGCCCTTGTCGGCGGTGTAGGCGACCAGGTGGCCGTCGGGGATGACTTGGAACACGAGGTTACCGGCAGTCGTCAGCGTACCTCCGCCGACTGCGCCGCCGCCGGTGCGGCGCCAGCGCTCCACTTGATTCACGGGGTCCCAAGCAACCAGCACGTTGCGCGGCGTGTCGGGTCCGATCTCAGGACCGATGGCGGGAGGCGGAGGTAAGACGGCGGGCAGATTCGCGCCAGGGCCACCGGGCGTGGTCGGCGCGCCGCGGCGGATGCCGCGATTGTTTTCGCCGGGTTTGTAGACGAAGTCGCGATCGATGGCGAAGGTGGAGCTGCTGCCGATGGCTCCGGGAATGTAGACCAAGCCGGTCGATGGATTGAAGGACATGGGTGGCCAGTTGTGCGCGCCGCCGGTGCTCGGGGAGATCTCGATCAGTTGGTCGCCATAGTAGGCTTCCTTGTTCACGAAGGGCTTGCCGGATTTTTCATCGAGACCCGCGGCCCAGGTGACCTTGGCGAACGGTTTGCCGGAGATGAACTGACCGCTGAGGCGATCGAGCACATAGAAGAAGCCGTTCTTGTTGGCCTGCATGAGGACCTTGCGCTTCTGGCCCTTGATGGTGAGGTCGGCGAGGAGCAGTTGCTGGACGCTATCGAAATCCCAGGAATCGCCGGGAACCATTTGGAAGTACCACTTGAGCTCGCCCGTGTCGGGCTTCACGGCGACGACGGAACAGAGATAAAGGTTCGCCAGCCCTTTGGACTTGCGGAGTTCTTCGGGCCACGGGCCGCCGTTGCCGGTACCGACATATAAGAGGTCAGCTTCGGGATCGTAGGCCATGCCGTCCCACACGGAGCCTCCGCCTTGCAGCTTCCAGAAGTCGCCCGCCCAAGTTTTCGCAGCCTCTTTGAGCGCGGGATTTTCGAAGGGCTTGGAGGGATCGCCGGGAACGGTGTAGAAGCGCCAGGAGCGCTCGCCGGTTTTCGCGTCGTAGGCGTCGAAGTAACCGCGCGTGGGGAACTCGGCTCCGGCGACGCCGATGATCACCTTGTTCTTGGCGATGCGCGGGGCCATGGTGACGGTGTAATTGTCCTGCGGCCAGGAGACGCGGGCTTCCCACTTGGGCTTGCCGGTTTCGGCATCGAGCGCGACCAAACGCCCGTCAATAATGGGCGCGATGATGAGGCCCTGATAGACGACCATGCCTCGGTTGGCGACGCCGCAGCAGACCTTGGAGCGCACGGTGTCCTGATTCACTTCCGGATCCCAGCGCCACTTCTCTTTGCCGGTGGCCGCGTCGAGGGCGTAGACGATGCTCCAGTTGGTGATGCTGAAGAGGGTTTTGTTCCAGACCAGTGGCGTGGCTTCCTGCGTGCCGCCGCCCTTGCCGATGTCGTAGGACCACGCGAGCTTCAACTGGCCGGCGTTCTTGTCGTTGATCTGCGCGAGGGGGCTGTAGCGGGTCTCTTCGGGGGTGAGGCCGTAGTTGGTCCAGTCGGTCGATTGGGCCAGGGCGAGAGACGCACTCAGGAGCACCAGGAGGAGCGGGTTCATGGTCCAACGATTTTACAGGGACGTGAGCTGGCGCGGAACCCGCCTGCGGCAAGCCGTCGGCGGGCGAGTCGGGAATGGGTTCGTTTGGGAAAACTTCTTCGGGCAGATGCGGACGGAGCTTGCGGAGGCGTTCGAGCTCTTCGACGGCGCGGCGGTATTGGCGCTCGGCTTGAGCCTGGTAGCGGAGGAAGAGGTTCCAGGTGGGGGCGGGTTCGCCGTTCATGTAATGGAAGCCCTGGGCGAGGAAGTAGTTGCGGTTTTGGATGCGGACTTCGGCGGGATCGACGTGGAGTTCGTCGTGGAGGGGCGTGAGGGGGACTTCATTTTCGAAGTTGAAGAGCGCGCGGTTGACGGCGATCGTAAAGAGGCCCGCTTCGAAGCGCGCCAGGCGGAGGATGTGGTGCTGGGCGAGGGCGATGCGTTCGACGGAGAAGAGTTCCTGGGAGTTGGCGGGGGCGTAGGTGGCGATGGCGTCGGCGCGGAGGCGGTCAATGGCGTCGCGGTCTTCGATTTTGATGATGGCGAAGTCGGAGCCGGCGAAGGAGTGCTTGCGGGCGTTCTGCGCGGAGCGGGCCTTGCCTTCGGGGGTGCGGGGGCCGGTGGATTTGGTGGCGTTGGCTCGGTTGGCGGCGGCTTGTTTGTCGGAGGTTGACTGCTTGCTCGGCATGCTACGGAGTAGCACGCGGAGTCGGCGGGGATTGGCGGTTGGAATGCGAAGTTGCTGAGGGAGCGCGAGTTTAGAAGGGGTTTAGGACGCGGACGCCGGCTTTGGCGAAATCGGATGTGTTGCGGGTGACGATGGTGATCCGGTGGGCAGCGGCGGTGGCGGCGATCATGCTGTCTTTGATCGGCATGGCGGTACCGGCGGCTCGGAGGCGCGCGAGGAGTTCGGCCCATTTGAGCCCCGTCGCGGCGTCCCAGGGGAGGCAGTGGAGGCGACCGACGCCGGAGTCGAACCAATGTTCGAGGGTGGTGCGTTTCTTGCTCTTCGGCAGGATGAGGATCCCGTAGCGAAGCTCGCCGAGGATGATGGGATCTACCGCGATGTCGGGTGTATGAGTGCGAAGCCAGTCGAGAACGCGCGGGTTGGGCTGCGGCTTGGTGGGCTCGCTGAGGACGTTCGCGTCGACGAGGTACTTCACAGGGTGTCGGTGGACTCAGATTCGATGGGCGTGAAGTAGCCTTTTGCAGGGCAGTCGAGGAGCCAGTCGAGGACGCCTTCATTAGGCGGCGGGTTGCGGCGGATGAGACGGTAGTCGCCGCGGTCGAGGCGTTCGACGTCGAACTCCTGGCCGGGCTCGACGGCGTCCTGGTGGCGGAGGTCGGCGGGGAGGACGATTTGGCCTTTGGAGGAGACGGTAGTTCTCACACTTGTAAGATAGCGTCTTACGTGGGTGGGTGTCGAGTCGAATTTGTCTGGGAGGGCGGAGCGAGGGTGCGGGAGGTCGCAAGGCTCGGCGCGCTCTGGGTGGGGGAAGTGGGTTTCTTCCTTAGTCCTCTTTAGGACACGGTTAGCACGGGGGTGACGGGGAGAGGGGTGTGTGGTGAAAGGAAGTTGCTCGGGGCGTGGGGGTTTCGATTTGCTACCTATTGCGGATGTTCCAATCGGCCGGGCTCGATGACCTTGCCGTCTTTTCAGGGGATCATGACCCCGGGTTAGATTCGGACTCCGATCCGGCCATGTCCGACGATAGAAAGCTAGCGTAAACTACTACGCATGGATAAGTATGCCCTTCACATCCAGGATCGCGCCCGTGCTGGCGAGGCCCAATTCCAACTTGGGGTGTACTATTTTGCTGCGGGGGACAGCTTAACGGCAATAGATTGGTACAAGAAGGCTGCGGCACAAGGACACAAAATAGCAAGGGAGCGACTCGCAGAACTAGAGCATCTACATGTTAACGTGGACGAGGGTCCAGCAGATGAAGGCGTCGTCGAAGCAGGGGAACCTACAGTAGGATCAGAACCACCTCGACCGAAGAACTTTCTAGTGTACTGCCGCAATTGCCGATCGGTGTCGACGAAGTCCGCTGACATGACACCAAGAAATTGTTCCCGATGCCAGGGGCTTGCGCCAGCGCTCGAACTACCTGAGACTCCGGCCCCTCGGGTCGCCTTTGATTATGATTTTGAGGGCTTGATCCCGAATCTAAGCGGGCGGGGATTTGAGCAACTCCTAGCTGCGATCTTCCGCGCTTTGGGCTTCGAGATTAAAGAGACCCCAGTGACTGGCGATTTTGGAGTCGATCTCATACTTATTGATCCAAGAGGAGAACGTGTCGCAGTTCAGGCTAAACGACACAAGGCGGACATTGGGATATCCGCGGTACAAGAGATCTACTATGGGATGACCCACCATGGTTGCAGCCGCGGCATTTTGGCTATTGCGACCGATCTAACCCCGGCAGCATCCTTGGCGCTGGAAAAGCTTCCAAGTATCAGCTTGCTTAGCGGCAGACAAATAGGTCAGCTCGCTAGGCAATTCCTAGGCGATGTTCTAGTCCTAACGCTAGAGTCTCGTGGCAACTCTGAGGTTTAGCTGCAACCGATACCAGTGAACACTGGCTTTTGTAGAAGATCCCAGGAAGTCTGTGGACTGTTTCAAGGGTTCTCTCAAGCCGGGACGTAGCGCTTCACGTCAATCTCGCGCATATAACTGCCGGTTTCGGCTACGTCGTAGGCGAGCTGCATCCGGAGCAGGTGGTTCATGTCGGGGCCGAAGACTTTCTCAATGCGGAGGGCGATTTCGGAGGTGAGCGAGGACTTGGCGTGCAGGAGATCCGAGAGAGTGGCTCGGCGGACGTTGAGGATCTCGGAGACCTTGGAAATGGTGAGGCCGAGGAGTTCGATGATTTCGGTGCGGATCAGGTCGCCGGGATGGAGCGAGTTCTTCATGGGCATAGCTGGAACTGTCCGAGTCCGCAATGTGTGCGGCATGACCGTACAAGTCAAAGCAGGATTGAAGTGTCGGTGGTTTCGCGGCTATCCGCTCTAGGGCTTTCCCTCGGGCACACGTCCTGAAACGGGGCGTATGATGAAGGTATGGCGGTCGTCCACATCAGCGAAGCGGAGCTTGCGCACGATCTGCACGGCGTCCTGGAGAGGGTCCGGGGCGGTGCGGAGGTGATTGTGGAGCAGGATCATCAGCCGGTGGCGGTGTTGCGGCCGGCGGAGCCTGCGCGACGGACGATTGAGGAAGCGCTGGCGCTGATTCCGAAAGACTCGCCTGCACGGATGGACGCGGAGTTTGCGCGGGACATTGCCGGGGCGATCGAGAGCCACAGGGAGCCGCTGGAACCACCGAGTTGGGACTGATTCTGGATTCGAGTGTCGCGATCGCCGCTGAGCGATTGGGGCAGAGCGCTTACCAGATGATCGAGGCCGTCGGTCAGGGCAATCGCAGCGAGGAGATTGCGATCTCCTCCATCACCGTTCTGGAGTTGATGCACGGAGTAGTGCGTGCGGACACGGAACTGCGACGGGCTGCGCGGCAACGCTTTGTCGATGATCTGCTGCTGGGGCTACCGGTGCATCCGGTGACGACGGGCATCGCGTTGCGGGCCGGGCGGATCGACGGGCTGCTGCTGACGCAGGGCAATCGGATCGCGCTGGCGGACTTGCTGATCGGGGCGACGGCGTTGGAACTGGGGTACTCGGTGGCTACGCATAATGTGCGGCACTTTGATCGGATCCCGGGGTTGGCCGTTCGGGCGATGTAGGCGGACGCACCGCCTAAAGTGCGGGACCGGGCGGGGACGATACACTAGTCAGAGCTATGGCTACCAAGATTGGGATCAACGGATTTGGCCGCATTGGCCGGAATGTGCTGCGGGCGACGCTGGAGCGCAGCGATGTGGAGGTGGTGGCGACCAACGACCTCACCGACACGAAGACGCTGGCGCATTTGCTGAAGTACGACTCCATTCTGGGCCGGCTGCATGCGGACGTGACGTGTGACGCGGACTCGATCACGGTCAACGGGAAAAAGATTCGCGTGTTCGCGATCAAGGACCCGGCGGAGATCGATTGGTCGAGCCTGGGTGTGGAAGTGGTCGTGGAATCGACGGGGCGCTTTACGGAAGCCGCGGATGCGAAGAAGCATCTGAAGGGCACTGTTAAGAAAGTCATCATTTCGGCTCCGGCGAAGAACGAAGACATCACGATCGTGATGGGCGTGAACGATTCGGCGTACGATGCGTCGAAGCACAACATTATTTCCAACGCTTCGTGCACGACGAATTGTTTGGGTCCGGTGGTGAAGGTGCTGCAGGAGACGTTCGGCATCGAGAAGGGTTCGATGACGACGATCCACAGCTACACCAACGATCAGAACGTGTTGGATTTCCCGCACAAGGATCTGCGGCGCGCTCGTGCGGCGGCGCTGAACATGATCCCGACGACGACGGGTGCGGCGAAGGCGATTGGCCTGGTGATGCCGGAGTTGAAGGGCAAGCTGGACGGTTACGCGATGCGCGTGCCTACGCCGGACGTGAGCGTTGTGGACTTCAACGCGATCCTGAAGACGGAGACGACGACGGAGGCCGTGAATGCGGCGCTGAAGGCGGCCGCGGAGGGTTCGCTGAAGGGGATCCTCGAATATACGGAAGATCCGGTGGTCTCGACGGACATGCTGCATAACTCGAACAGCTCGATTGTGGATGCGCAGTTGACGAAGGTGCTGGGCGGGAATCTGGTGAAGGTCGTGGCTTGGTACGACAACGAGTGGGGCTACAGCGTGCGCGTGGTCGACTTGGTGGCGTTCCTGGCGAAGAAGGGTCTGTAAGAGCAGGCTCCTGGAATTGAGAAGGCCCGGTGAGCGGATCACGCTCCCGGGCCTTTTGGTTTTTTGAGACGGCGTTTAGAGGTTGGCGATGACGGCGTCGGTGAACTCCGACGTGCCAGCCTTGCCACCGACGTCGCCGGTGGTGTGCTTGCCTTCGGCGTAGACCTTCTCGACCGCGGCCTTGAGACGCTCGCAGGCATCGATTTCCTTCAGGTGGCGAAGCATCATCACCGCGGACAACATCATCGCGGTGGGATTCGCCAGGCCCTTGCCTGCGATGTCCGGAGCGGAGCCGTGCACGGCTTCAAACACGGCGTGGTTGAAGCCCATGTTCGCGCCAGGCACGATACCGAGGCCGCCGACGAGGCCGGCTGCGAGATCGCTGACGATATCGCCATACAGGTTCGGCAGCACCAGCACATCATACTGCTGCGGCTTGGTGACCATCTGCATGGACGCGTTGTCGACGATCAGTTCGTTGTATTCGATTTGGGGATACTTGGCGGCCACTTCGCGGCAGCACTGCAGGAAGAGGCCGTCGGCCAGCTTCATGATGTTGGCCTTGTGGATGGCGCTGACCTTCTTGCGGCCGTTGGCGGCGGCGTATTCGAAGGCGTATTCGGCGATCCGCGTGGAGGCGACGCGCGTGATCACTTTAATGCCGGTGACGACACCCTTGACGACTTCGTGTTCCAAGCCGGAGTACAGGTCTTCCGTGTTTTCGCGGAACAGGACCATGTCGATCTTCACGTCCTGATAGCGGGTGTTGATGCCGGGGATCGTGTAGACCGGGCGGACGTTGGCGAACAGGTCGAGCTTCTTGCGCAAGCCGACGTTCACGCTGGTGTACCCACCGCCGATCGGGGTGGTGACGGGGCCTTTTAAGCCGACTTTCGTGCGATCGACGCTATCGAGCACGTACTGAGGGATGGACTGGCCGGTTTTGGCGATGATATCGCCGGAGAGTTCGGCCACCTCCCAGTCAATCTTAACTCCAGTTGCATCAACGGCTTTGCGGGCGGCGGAGGCCACTTCGGGGCCAATCCCGTCGCCAGGGATCAGGGTAACTTTGTGGGACACTTCGTCCATTGTAGCCAGAGGAGCTGCCCGGCCCCAAACCGCCATTCGCCGGTAGCGGGTGGGCTTTGACCGATTTTTGACATTGACGCGGGCGGTTCGCCGCCAGTAGTCCCTTTAGAAAGAGGCACTTATGGACCCAAACGACTGGGACGCCAGGAGGCAGGAACGCTAGGAGCGGCGGCGTGGAAGCTGGCGGCGAATCATCCGGGCGCGGCGTTGCAAGCGTGCGCGCTGTGGCTGGGTGTCGCGCCGGGAACGGCATCGTTGTTTATGTTGGACGCGAAACTGAATCCAGCGATTCCGCATTTGATCGCGGTGGGATTCCAGCTATACATCCTGTCGATCGCACGACATTCTGTGTTGCTCGCGTTGCAGGCGTCGCGCGGGCGATAACGTTTGACACAACTAAACCCGAATATCGGGGTTAGGAGGATCATGAAACAGACACTCGCAGTTCTCATGGCGGCTGCGCTGATGGTTCCAGCGTTCGGACAGGGTGTGATCAAGGGACGCGAAAAGGAACAGCGGGCTCGGATCAAGGAAGGCGTGAAGGACGGCTCGATCACCAAGGCCGAAGCCGCGAAGCTTCGTCGCGAGCAGAAGGATGTTCGTCAGGACGTGCGGGCGGCGAAGTCAGACGGCCAAGTGACCGCCGGCGAGAAGGCCCACATCACGCGGGAGCAGAACAAGGCGAGCCGCGACATCTACAAGCAGAAGCACGACGCGCAGGATCAGAAGTAAAGCGTTCCTCAGGGCATCTCCGACTTCGCGTAACATAGTCGGAGATGCAACCAAGGGGGAATTCGCCGGCCGTCATGCCGCGCGAGCACGGCGCGTGGGCAATGTTATTGCAGCCGTTCATCGGCACTGTCATTGTTCTCGGCTTAGTGAACTGGCAGTTGTTCACCACGCTGGCGTGCGTGGTTCTGACTTTCCTGATTCGCGAACCACTATTGACGATGGCTCGGCAGAAGTGGGTGTGGCGTGAGCAACATCCCGAGACAGCCGTTGCTCGAAGGACCTTCGCCCTGCAATTGGCGTTGTTGTTGGCCGCAGTGGTGCCGCTAGCGCGCGTGTGGACTTCGAGGGAACTGTTTGGTTTGGGCGGCGTTGCTGGCGCGCTGACGGTGTTCTCCGTCACGATGACGGTTCACAATCGCCAGCGTGAATTGTGGTTTCAGGCGCTGATTGCCGCAGGCTTGGGTCTATCGGGTGTGGCTGCGTGTATCGCGTTGTTGGGTTCCGTGCCGGGCTGGGCGTGGTCTTGGTGGGCACTGCACACGGCGCATTTCTGGACGGGGATCATGGTGGTGCATGTGCGGCTGCAAGCGCGTGCGGATGCGAAGCACACGCCGGGGATCCTGAGCCCCGCGCTGCGCGGGTTGAGCCGCCAAGCCAAGATCGTGCAGAGTGTCGTGGCCGTGGCTGCGTTGGTGTTGATCGGGTTTAAACAGTATTACTACGGCTTGGCGTTGCTGATGTCTTCCGCGGCCCATTTGCGCGATATCGCGTCGGCTCCATCGAAGGCTTCTATGGAAATGACGATGGACAGCGTCGGCCGGCGCGCGCTGCTGATTTCCGCAGCGTTCACCGCAATTCTGATCGTGGCTGAACTCGTCAGCTAGCGAACGACGCCCGTCATGGGGCTGCTGGCCGAGGCGTAGAGCTTCTTCGGCATGCGGCCCGCAAGGAACGCGTAGCGTCCGGCCTGGACGGCGTGATTCATCGCTGTTGCCATCGCGACGGAATCTTCGGCCGCTGCGATCGCCGTGTTCATCAACACACCGTCGAAACCCAATTCCATCGCAATCGCTGCGTCGGAGGCCGTGCCAACGCCGGCGTCGACGATGAGCGGCACTTCGGTGATCATCTCGCGCATGATGCGCAGATTGGTCAGATTCTGGATTCCGAGGCCACTGCCGATGGGCGCACCGAGCGGCATGACGACGGCAGCACCGGCATCGATGAGGCGCTTGGCGTTGACCAGGTCGTCATTGGTGTAGGGCATGACAACGAAGCCTTCCTTCGCGAGCACGCGCGTGGCTTCGACCAAGCCAGCGTTATCCGGGAACAGCGTGCGCTCATCGCCGATGACTTCGAGCTTCACCCAGTTCGACATGCCGGCTTCGCGACCCAGCCGGGCGGTACGAATGGCTTCATCAGCGGTAAAACAAGCAGCGGTATTGGGCAGCAGGAAGTACTTGGACGTATCGATGTAATCGAGCAGGGATTCCTGGGAGCGATCGAGATTGACGCGCCGCGTTGCGACCGTCACCACCTCGGCTCCCGAGGCTTCATGGCAGCGGGCCATTTCCTGATGAGAGCGATACTTGCCCGTGCCGATCAACAGGCGCGAGCGGAAGGTGCGACCGGCAATGGTCAGCTGCGTGTCCATGACTCCATTGTAGGATCGGCGAGGCGCTGGCGAACGATTTCGCCGAAGGGGGTGGTGCGGGCGTCGGCGGTGACCAGATGCGGGTGATCGGAGTAGCTCCAGGCGGCCCAGCCAATCTCCATGTCTTCCAGATAGTCGAGCAGGTAGCGGCCCCACTCGACGTCGTCGTCACCGCCGCCGAATTCGCCCACAAAGACGGGTGCGGTTTCTGCGAGATGCCCGAAAGCGCCCCACCAATCGTCGCCTTTGGAGCGGTAGACGTGCGTGGAGTAGACGAGGTTCGGTCGGTTGACGGGCAGGCCACGCAGGTTGTAGCCCCAATTGGTGCCGGAGACGAACAGCAGGGTTTCGGGGGCGTCCGCGCGGACGGTGTCGATCAGGAGTTCGGCCCAGGGTTGCCACTCTTCGATGGAGACGCGGCGATGCTCCTGCGGGTATTGGGTGCCATCGGGGCGCCACAGGGGATAGGGGTCCTCGGCGGTGCGGTCGTGCGGCTCATTCAACAGGTCGAACATCACGGCGGGGTTGGCGGCGTAGCGTTTGGCGAGCTTGGCCCACACGGCCGGGGAATCGGGATCGGGCAGAGGGGGCACGAACTGGCGGCGGGCCCCAAAGGCGCGGCGGGCGTCGAGCCAGTGCAGGTCGAGCAGAGCGTAAGCGCCATGGCAGGCCAGATGTTCGATGGCATGGTCGAGGAGGCCCAAGTAGTCGTCGGCAGTGAGGCCTCGACCGCCGTTGAGGGCCCAGTCCTGATTGAAGGGCAGTCGGACCACGTTCGCGCCCCAGACGTGGGCGATCTGGGCGAAGTCTTCGTCGGGGATGGCCCGGGGGCTGTATTCGAGGCCGGAACGGTTAACGCCACGGAGGCGGATTGGGGTTCCCTGAGGATCGACAATTCGGGTCCCGGCGACGGAAAGTCGCGGCGTGTCGGGCAGGTATTGAGGATCGTTGGCCGCTGGCATGGGACACCCGGGGTAGGGTTGGCTACCTAAGTCTACTCTACAGCCTTCCGCGAAAACGGCCGATGGTGAGAACAAGAATTAACCCGCGCGGAGCACGGCGAGGCCGGAGCGGCATGAGAGAGAGACATGCGTAAGAAAAACTTAGTCACGTTGCTGGGAATTGCACTGGTGGTGGCGTTGGTTTCGACCGGCGTGTTCTACGGGTTGTTTGTCACCAAACTGAAGAGCGAAGACAGCGGCAAGACGCTGGTGGTGGCGGCGAAGCCTTTGGAAGCCGGTACGGTGTTGGCCGCAAGCGACGTCAAGGCGATTGCCTGGACCGCGGCAGAGATGCCGCAGGGCGCTTTTGAGCGCACGAGCCAGGTAGTGGGCAAGACGCTGTTCGGCACGCTGACCACTGCAGAACCGGTGCTTACGTCTCGCTTGGCCTCCGTCGATGGCAGTGGACAAGGCTCGGGAATCCCGGCCGGTATGCGCGCGATTTCCGTGCATGTTTCGGATTCGAGCGGTGTGATGTCCTTGCTGCACGCGGGGCATCATGTGGACGTGCAGGTGGTGTTGCCGCGGACTGCGGCGGGCGGCGCGCAGGTTCGCACGACGCTGGAAGCGGTGGAAGTTCTCTCTGTGAACAACAAACCGGAACCGAACTCGCAGGGTTTCTCGCTGCCGGTGGTGACGCTGCTGGTGAAGCCGTCGGAAATCGACACGCTGGCGCTGGCGGATTCGGGCGCGCGCATTCGCCTGGCGCTGCGTAACCCGCTGGATACCGCGACACGTCCGCACGCGGCGCTTTCGCTGCCCTCCTTGATGATGGGCGCTGGTCAGTAACGATTTCGAGAAGCCCCCATGCTGCTTTTCTCGGTTCTAGGATTCTTTATCGTCATCTTCCTGCTGGCGACCATCACGGTCGGCATCGCGTGGATGGCGTTCGTCAAGCAGGCGTCGGAAACCGACGAGGCCTTGCGCGAATCCGGCTTGGCGCCACTGGATGGGGACTCCATTCTGTTCCGCAGCGATCGCCTGAGCACCGTAAATTTCTGGCAGAACCTGCTGGAGCGTTTCGACTTCATGGATGCGCTGCGGCTGCACCTGAGTCAGGCTCAGTTGTCTTGGTCGGTAGGCCGGGTCACGATCGGCATGTTGCTGAGCGGAACGATCGTCGCACTGCTCGCCAGCAAGTTACTGCCGGATTGGCTGGCCGTTCTGTTCGGTATCGCCGCAGCCTTTATCCCCTACGCTTACATTCTTCGGGTTCGCAACCAGCGCTTTCTAAAATTCCGGGAAGGCTTCCCGGACGTGCTGGATTCGTTGGCTCGCGCGTTGCGTGCAGGCTACCCTGTTTCGGCTGCGCTGGAACTGGTGGCGCAGGAAGCGCAGGAACCGGTGGCGACGGAAATGCGTCGCGTCGCGGTGGAAGCAAATCTTGGCATGGGTTGGCAGCGCGCTCTGGAGAATCTGGGCCAGCGCATCCCCATTCTGGAAGTGAATCTTTTCGCAGCCGCCGTCACGCTGCATTCGCGGACGGGTGGCCGGCTGAGTGAAGTGATGTCGGATCTGGCGACCACGATGCGTGAAGGGCTCGCCCTGCAAGGCGAAGTTCGCGCGCTGGCGGCGCATGGTAAGTTGACTGGTGCCATTTTGACCGTGTTGCCCATCGGCATCGCGGGATTGATGCTGGTGGTCAGCCCCACCTATGTGATGGTGCTGTACTCGCACCCGTGGGGCAAGACGATGATTGGTGCGGCGGTAGCGTGTCTGATTGCGGCCCACTTTGTGATCCGGAAACTGGTGGACATCAAAATATGACGACGTCGGGCCTGCTGATCAGTTTCTTCTTGTTCACGCTGATGGCCGTGAGCGCGGCCGGGTACATGTTGGTATTGAAACCTTCGCGTGCCGAAGGCGACGATGCGGCGGCGGAAGCGCCGAGCGTCCTGAATCAACCCGATCTGCCGGCGACACAGGCCGCAGTGCTCGACATCTTCCGTTTGATCGGGAATGTGGTGCCGCAGGGCAGCCACCAACGCGAATCGGCCCGCAAGTTACTGCTGTTGGCGGGATACCGTTGGCCGTCGGCGGTTTCGTCGTTCCTGGGAATCAAGATTTCGACCGCGTTCACACTGGGCGTCGCGGGAGCCTGGGCCAGCGTCACGTTTAATGGCGGGTCCGCATCTTCACTGGCCTCCTTGTGCGGGATCGGGTTTGGCTTCCTGCTGCCGGATCGCGTTCTGGAGCGTGTTGCGCATTCGCGCGGCGAACGTTTACGCCGCGGCCTGCCGGCTGCACTGGATCTGTTGGTGTTGGCGGTGGAAGCGGGTCAGAGTGTCGATGCCGGCGTACTCGAAACCAGTCGCGGGTTGCGCGTCAGCCATCCCGATCTGGCGTCGGAGTTTACGCAGCTGCATTTGGAACTGAGGGCGGAAGCATCACGCGAAGATGCGTTGCGGAATTTCGCGGCTCGCACGCAGGACCAGGAAATTCGCAAGTTCGCGGCCCTGATGATGGATACGGATCGTTTCGGATCGAGCTTAGGCCCGGCACTGCGCGCACATAGTCACTATCTGCGCACGCGCTTCCGGCAGAACGCTCAGGAACGGGCGCGCAAAGTTGCGGTGAAACTGATTTTCCCGGTGTTCTTCCTGATCTTCCCGTCGGTGATCCTGATCACTCTTGGTCCGGCAGTGATCCTGATCTTCCAGCAGATGTCGAATATGGTGGGGCTGTAGGCTACTTCGGCTGCTCGGCTGGAGTCGATCCACCGACGAACAACTTCTTGCCATCGGCCAGCGTGATATCGCGGCCGTTCGCACGGTTCGAGCCATCCTTGGCTTGGTAACCATCCACCATCACGACGGTGCCCTTGGGCAACGAGTCCTTGTTGATCCCGCGACGGAACAGCGTGTTCGGGCTGCCGCCTTCGATCATCCACGAAGTCACCTTCCCGGCGTCATCGGTTACGTCGATGTGAATCCAGGAGTGCGGGTTGATGAACTCAACTTTGGTCACCACGCCGCGCATCTTCAGTGGCTTGTTGAAATCGAACTCAGCGGAGAAGGCATGGTGCCCAAACATGGACACGCTGGCGAGCGCTAACAGTGCAAGGAATCGCATGGTTACTTCTTTTTCTCCTCTTCGCGAGCACCGGCCAACATCCCCTCCATGGCACGGTTCCCTTCATTGCAGGCGTACTCATAGAGCGGACCCTCAATCGGAGTCATCGGGAGCTGCGCGGTCCACGGCTTCGTAAACACAGGATCGTTCACCGTGAATTCATACATCAGCACGTCTTTGTTGATGCGCGTGAATTTCTCCACCAGCTTCATGTCCTGGCTGGAGTTGTTGAACGGCGAATCGTTGGTGAAGTTGGTGGTCTCGACGACCAGCGTGTCGCCTTCCCAGTGGCCGACAGGATCGCCCATCCACAAGCGGATGCTCGAAGGCAGGTGCGCGCGGCCGTCGGTCGGAATCATGCGGACGTCATGCACCATCTCGACGTAAATCGCGACGTAACCTGGGCCTTGCACGATCTGATAATTGTTGTTGTAGAAGCTGGGCACCATCGGAGGACCGCCGGTGGGCCACACGATGCAGCGTTCGGCGAGCGAGCGGCTTTCTGGACCATCGGCAGGACCGCGCTGGCGACGCAGTTCGGCGCGTTCCGCTTGCAACTTCTTGCCGTAATCAGTCAGTGCGGGCACACGACCATCGGGCGGATCCACGATCAACGAAGTGCGCAAGGTCGGGACCACTTGATCGCCGCGGTTGTACCAGAAGTCGTTGTAGGCAGTGCCCACGTCGGCGGCTCCGGTGGAACGCACGTCGGCATTGTTGCGCGCGACGGTTTCTTTCTCAAACGCCTGTGCCTCGGCTTCGGTGAAGAACGGTTTGTTGGCCAGATTCGCGGGACGCTGCAACGGGGTCACGGTGACGTTGGTCCACAGACCTTGCAGATCCGGGACGCCATCGGGAGTGCGGGGGGCCTTCCAACCTTTCGGCGTCGCCACAGAGGGACGCCGAGGCTGCTCCGCCTGGGCAAACGCCAGCCCGGAGCACAACAAGAACGCAACGATAGAACGCATGAACTGTACTATTGATCCCCGCCAGCGCCCGGAGCCGAGCCGCCCATAAACAGGCGCTTGCCGTCCTTGGCGAAGGTCAGATCCTTGCCCACCGCGCGATTCGCACCGTCTTTGGCCTGGTAGCCGTCGACGACGATTTCGGTGCCCTTGGGCAGCGAATCCTTGGAGAAGCCGAGACGGAACAGGGAATTCGGACTACCGCCTTCGACCATCCAGCGCGTGGTGGTGCCGTCGGCGTTCTTCACATCCAGGTGGATCCACGAGTGCGGATTCACCAGTTCCCACTTCACAACCGTGCCCTTCAAAATCAGTGGACGAGCCGCGTCAAATTCCGCGGCGAATGCGTGATGCGCGCTCGCCGAACGGGTCACACCCAGCAGACCCGCGCACAGCGCCATGACAGCCAAAGTTTTACGCATACTTCCCTCTCTTACTTCTGACCGGCAGCCTTACGTTCATCCGCGCGAGCACCGCTCAGGATGTTCGCCATCCCGTAATTTGCTTCCTGGCAGGCGTATTCGTAGACCGCGCCATCGATCTTACCGATCGGATACTCGCCCGACCACGACTTTTCCCACGTGGACGGATCGGACACGGTGAACTGGTACAGCACCGTCTCGGGACCCGTGCGCGTGAACTTTTCGGTCACGTGCAAGTTGCGGCTGGCACCGCGACCCACGGCCGGCATGTCGTTGAAATTCGTTGTATCCACCACCAACGTGTCGCCTTCCCAGTGGCCCACCGAATCGCCGAAGAACTGGCGGATATTTTCGGGCGCATGGGCGCGGCCGTCGGTCGGGATGATGCGCGTATCGTGGATCATTTCCTGCACGATGCCAACGTAGCCCGGACCCTGCACGATCTGCAGCGTCGCGTTGTAGCCGACCGGCAACATGGGCGGACCTTCATTGCCCCAGTAGATGCAGCGTTCGGCGATACCACGATTTTCAGGGCCATCGAACTGGTGACCAGCGGCAGCGGCGCGCTGCTTATTCTGGCGATCGACCGCAGCGGCAATCATGGCCGGCACGCGTCCGGTTTCGCCGGTGATGATCGAGGTGCGATTGCTAGCCATCGCGTCGGTGAGAACGCGGGTCAGGCCGAACTGCGAGGTGTCGTAGTGAATGTCGGCGACCGTGCCGACCTGCGTGGGAGCAGCGGGGGCGCGCTTGGCGGCCGCTTCTGCCTGCGCCTTCAAGTCTTCCGGAGTGTAGAACTCTTTCGCGCCCAGATTGGCCGGGCGTTCCAGCGGAACGGCGCTGGAGTTACTGTAGACGCCCTGGATATCCGGAACACCGTCCGGAGTGCGCGGGGCTTTATAGGCGGCGGCTGCTTTCGGAGCGGCCTTGGCTTTGGCCGGAGCCGTCTGCGCGACGGCCGGGGACACGGCCACCGCCGACGCCAACATAAACGCGAACAACTGAGTTCTCATCGAAAAAGTCCTCCCGATCCTTTGGGGCTACTGCTTGTTCTTGCCTTTACCTTGCTTGCCGTTGTCGGCAGGCGCCGCCGCAGGGGCTCCCGCGGGTTTGCGCAGGTGGCCGTAGAGCATCTCTTCGGCAAACACCACGCATTTGAATTCGAGCAACTTGGCGTTGTCCTCCACCTGGCGATACAGCGGGACGCGGATGGTCCACGGCTCGGTGAAGGTTTCCGGATCTTCGATGCGCGCTTCGTACATCAGCACGTCAGGGCTGCGCATGGTCCAGCGTTCGACGACGTGGAGCTGGTCGCTGTGGTGATTGCCGGAGCGGTCTAGCCAACTCTGGTCGCCCAGCGCGGTCACGTCCACCACCAGCGTTTCGCCTTCCCAGTGTCCGTTGGAGGTGCCCATCCACGAATCGGCAGGAGCCTTTAGCGGCTTCTCCATGTTGAGGATGCGCACGGCGCCGGCGTACTGGTAGCTGATCATGATGTCCTTGCCGCCCTGCACGATCTGGAACGGATACGACATATAATTGGCGCGCGGAACACCGCCCATGTAACACTTGGCTTCCGGATCTTCCTTGGCGCGCGCGGCGAAGTTTTCCTGCTTCTTTTTCAGGGCTTCCGGCTTGTACGGGATCTTGCCACCGACCACATAGCCGACGCTGGGCGGGATGGCATAAATGGAGCCGAGCTTGGGGTCGACCGACGGGCCGGGTCCATGCGGTTCCAGATCCCAGTTCGCCATTCCGTTCGACATCCAGATGCCGTTGAAGTTCGGCTTGCCGTCTTTGCCTCGGGGAGCCTTATAGGCGGCCGCTTTGGCCTGTTGCGCCTGACTTTCCGTGGGCGCGAAAAACGCTCCCATCAGTGCTGCGACGCCGCATCCTACAATCATCGAACCTTTGAGCCAAGTGCGCATGTACCGTCCAACCCTCACAAACTGAGGCTTTTAAGCCGTTCTCGATACTACAGAGAAAGAGTACGGGTGTCAACGGGACAAAGGTCCAGGTTGGTCGGGTGGGCGGCGGGTTAATATTACGGGCGCGCGTAAATCTGGATCCACTGCCCGCCCCGCTCCCAGCGCGCCACCGAGACGTAGCCCATCCGATTCATTTCCAAAGAGTTCGCCTCCGGCTGCAGATCCATGAAGCGACTCAGGTAGTCGTGCAACCAAGGGGTGCGCATGACGTAATCGGGCGGGACCTGCTCGCGGGAATAGGTGACGATGACGTCGGACGGCTCAAGGTCAAGCGCCTGGAGTTCGGCGGCGTGGAGGCCGGGGGCTCGGACGGTGTAAATGCGTGCCTGGACATAGCCGAAATCGGGGTTCCGGATCGCGGCGCTGAAGGGCCACACGCTGGCCACGCGGCGGCCGCGGAAGTTGGATTCCAGATACTGGGCGGCTTCCTTTTGGAGCTGGACGAAGTCGACCACGGCGAGGTTGTTTTCGAGCGGAAACGCGTAGGGCGGATTCACGAACCAGCCAGTGACGAGAAGTCCGAGCAGTCCCAGGTTGGACCACATCCGACGGGTCGGGGTATAGCGGGAGGCGGCGACGGCGAAAGCCGCGTACAGGATCGGAAGGACGGGCAGCAGGTAGCGGTCGAGCACAGCTCCGCCGAGGATCGTGACGGCGGCGATTTGCGCGGCACCCACGGCCAAGGCGATGGACCAGTCGCGCCCGCGCAGCAGCCGCCAACCGGACCAGAGGGCGATGGCGCCGATCCAGTGGCCGTCGGCGAAGAAGAGCGTGTAGGCTCGGCGCCAGATCGCATAAAGGATGTGAAGCGGGGTCAGGGAGTCGGCGACATTGTACTGAGCGAATTCGGCATTGCCGAAGATCGACCCGGTGGATTGCTGCAGCACGATCAGCCACCCGGCGAGGGCGATGGGCGGCAGCAAGAAATACAGAGCCTCTTTAAGGCGTTTGTCGCGGAACCAGAGCCACGCCGCGAACACCATGGGCGTGGTGAGCGCGGTCTCTTTCATCAGCACCAGCGCGGTACAGGCGACGGCACAGGAGAAATACCAGCCGTCGAGGAAGAGCAACAACGCGAGCACGGTGAACACCATCGCGGGCGTGTCCAGAGTAGCCATCATCGATTGCGTGTAGAACATCGGGGCCGCAAGCAGGAACGCGACGGCGGCAAAGGCGGGAGCGCCCTGCGTGCCGCGCGCCAGGCGGATCGCCAACAGGAACGACAGGTACACGCCGACCGCCGCGAGCATCAGCATCGTGAGCCGCGTGGACAGCAGAGAGTAGCCGGTGAAGCTCCACACTGCGGCGAGCAGCATGGAGAGTCCCGGCGGATGAATGTTCGGTTCGGCGGAAGTCGTCACCCACGCGCCGTCGCGAAACAGATCGAGCGCGGACGGCACGAACTGCCCCAGCTCATCCCAATGCAACGGAAGCCGCACATACGGCACGTGCAGCGCGATCAGAAGGCTGGCAAACGCCAACAGGAGAATGATGCGGTGACGCATCCGGAGTTACTGAACGGGCGAAGCGCCCTGCTTGGGATCCAGGCGGATTTCGCCGAAAGCCGATTCATACTGTTGCAGGTTCTGGTTCAGCACGTTGGCCAAGGCTTTGGCCTGCTGCGGGCTCAGGAAGATTCCCTGGAAATTCTGGATGGAAACGGCATCCGGCGCGGTCTGGTTAATGGTTCCGAAGGAAAGGAAGAAGTCCCAGAGGCTGACGCGAACCTGGACGCTGTTGGCGTAGGCTTCACGATAGTCGCCAGTGTTGGACAATTGAATCTTCGAAGGCTGTTGCGGATGCATGCGATTTCAGAATACATGACTGCCCTGTTATTTGACATGGACGGAGTGGTTTATAACTCCGAAACTTTGATTCCCGGTGCTCCGGAGACCTTGGCATGGGTGCGGGAGCACGGGATTCCGCACATGTTCGTGACAAACACGACGTCGCGCGGGCGGGGCGTGCTGGTGGAGAAGTTGGCGAAGTTCGGCATCCCGGCGACGGAGAATGACATTCTGACGCCGTGCGTGGCGGCGCGGGAGTTTATCGCGTCGCAAGGGGGTGGTCCCGTGGCATTGTTCGTGCCGCCGAAATCGCATGGGGAATTCGCCGGGCTCGAACTGCTGCCGGAGGATCGCGAGACGGGCGCCCGGTGGGTGGTGGTCGGCGATCTGGGCGAGGGCTGGAGCTTCGGCACGCTGAATCGCGCGTTTCGGCTGCTGCAATCAGCGCCCGAGGCGCAGTTGATCGCGCTGGGACTGACACGCTTCTGGCAAGGGCAGGATGGACTGCGGCTGGATACGGCTCCGTATGTGGCGGCGTTGGAATGTGCCACGCAGCGCAAGCCGATCGTGATGGGCAAGCCGGCGGAGGCATTCTTCCATGCGGCGGTGAAGCGGTTGGGCGTGACGCCAGATCAGGTACTGATGATCGGGGACGATGTGCGTGTAGACGTCGGCGGAGCGCAGCGGGCCGGAGTCAAGGGAGCACTGGTGAAGACTGGGAAATATCGCGCTGGTGACGAGCACGTGGGCCAGCCGGATTTCGTGATCGATTCGATCAACGGGCTGCGTGACTTACTGGTGTAACGGAATCTCTTTCGTGCCGTTGTCCAGACCTTCGATGATGATGGTCTTGCGCTTCGGGGCGGCCGGAGCGATCGGACGGGGCGCAGCGGCTTGGGTCGTGGTCGCAGCCGCGTTTGCCGACTGAGCTTTCATCGCCAAGATGACCTGATCGCGCGGGACGCTCACGCGGAAATGCGCGGTGCTACCTTCGACGAAACTCTTCACCATGCCACGTAGTTGCTGGGCTTGCGAGGCCTCGGCTTCGTGCGCGGACTTGACCAAGGCTTCGGCCATGGCTGCCGTCGCGGTCTGCGCCGTGAGTTCCATGTCGACGCCGTCATGCAGGTTCATCCCGAAGGCCAGGCTCTTGACGTTCAACTTCAATGCCCCGGTCATCGGCGTGTTCGGCAGCGACCCGGCCAGCCAGAAATCGTAGCCAGCGAGCAGTTCGGAACCTTCGAGAGCGGGCGTGTGCAGCATGGCTCCAGTCGATTGCATCCGAGCCACGGCGCGTTCGAGGGACTTGCCGTTGCCCATCAAGAGCGTGTTCGCGTCGATGCGCTGCCACTTCGCCTTATCCTGCGCCAGCGAGCGCATGAAGCTTTCGTCCAGCGAACCGCTGACCACGGCCAGCACATCCGGCTCCGGCGTTCCGTTGTCCAGGACCGAGAAACGAATTTCGGTGATGCCGCCCAGCAGACCGCTCGCCATGCCGACCATCATCGCGGCCGACGGCTCCTTCTTGGTGGCTTCCTCAATCGCGCTCGCCAGCAAGGGCGATTTCAGCAACGCCTGCGGACGGAAGCCGCCCACCAGGGTCGCGTCCGGATGCGCGAAACGCCAATCAGACTGCGCGAGCAAAGAAGTCGCGAAAACGGCAAGGCAGACGGGGAATCGCATACGGTGGCGTTCGACAGATCGCCCCGGAAACTTTAGGCGATTCCCAACGTTCGCAGCAGGAACGCGTAGTTGAACGCCGTCTCCTTCAGATGTTCGTAGCGGCCCGATGCACCGAAGTGGCCCGCGCCCATGTCGGTCTTGAGCAACAGCGGATTCTGGTCTGTCTTGGTCGCGCGCAACCGGGCCACCCATTTCGCGGGCTCCCAATACGACACGCGCGGATCGTTCAAACCGGCGGTCACCAACATAGGCGGATACGCCTGCGCCGTGACGTTTTCGTAGGGCGCGTACGACTTGATGTAGTGGTAGTATTTCTCCTCGGCCGGGTTGCCCCACTCTTCCCACTCACCGAT
>CANIIC010000050.1 GCA_947467395.1 Bryobacterales bacterium | reverse complement strand
CGGCATATCTGAACGACGACACACGCTTCAGCAACCTGCGCTCCGCGCTAGTCGTGCCACTGCGCGGCGACGATGGCATCGTGGGCGCGCTGGCCTTGTACGCGCAGGCCAAAGATGCCTTCAGCAACGACCACCAGCGCGTCATTCTGGCCGCCAGCACCACGCTCGGCACCACCATCGAAAACGTACGGCGTTATCGCGAGGCCGAAGATAGCGCGGGCATCGACTTCCTGACAGAGCTCCCGAACGCGCGTTCGCTCTCACTACATCTGGATCGCGAGTTCTCACGCTGTTCCCGCAGCAATGAGGCGCTGATCGTGATGATCGGTGATCTCGACGGCTTCAAGCAGGTCAATGACCGTCTGGGCCACCTCACCGGCAACAAGTTGCTGCAAGCGGTGGCCGGCGCACTCAAGGCCCAGTGCCGCGGTAACGACTTTATCGCGCGCATGGGCGGCGATGAATTTGCGCTGGTGCTCACTGGACTGCCCGTGCTCTCCACTCCCGAAATGGTGGAGCGATTCACGCGCAGCGTCGAAGCCGCTTCGCGCAGCATCAGCGAAGACTACGTTGTGTCGCTTAGCTTGGGCATGGCGCGTCTCGGCATCGACGGTCAGACACCCGATGAACTGCTGGAACTCGCCGATCGCCGCATGTATGAGGCAAAAACGCAGCGCAAGCTGGTCACGCGCGCGAGCACCGCACGCGCCGAAGTTCAACCGGCCCGCGCGATTATGCCCGCCGTAAACGAATAATTCCCACCTCCGGCGGAGCCCCGACACGCGCAGGCATGCCCACCGTTCCAATCCCGCGCGACACATAGATGGCAGCGCCGTCCTCGCGATACAGCCCCGAGACGTACGGTGTCACCAATCGCATGAAGTTGAGGTTCGCCTTCCCCAGCTCCAAGTTGATCTGCCCCCCATGCATGTGACCGGAAAACGTCACATCCCAGCCTTGCTTGGCCGCCACCGGGAACACATCGGGATTGTGGCTCAGCAGCACGTTCAATTCACCGGGTCGCACCAGCCGATCCGCACCCCTGAGGTACGCGGCCTTGCTCCATTGGTGATCCACACCGCCAAGATTCAAGCGAGCGGCACCGAACGTGAGACTGTGTTGCTGCCGCCGCAGAAACACGTGACCGCGCCGAGCCGCCTCGGCGGCAACATACGATTCAGCCCCGATGTAGCCTTCGTGATTCCCCATGCAGCCGAACACGCCGGCCTCCGCCCTCAGGCGGCGCAATTCGTCCAAGCAATCGTCGATAGAATCGTGAACACCCGTGATCAGATCGCCGGTGATCAGCCCAATCTGCGGCCGATGCTCGTTCGCCATATCGACACACCAAGCCAGTTCGCTGCGGCTGAGGAACGGGCTCAAGTGAATGTCGCTCAACTGCGCGATCCGCAAGCCTTCGAGATCCGGCGCAAGATTGGGTACGGCCAGGTCCACCTCCTCCACACGGAACTGCTTGCGTCCGGAGAGGATGCCGAAGCCCAGTACCACAGCAGGTGCAGCCATCACCGCTTTCGACACGACATTCAACACTTGGCGACGCTGTGGGTTGACCCGCCTTGCGATGAAATCGACGCCGCGCGCCCACACGACACACACCGCAGCCGCGAAAGCCAGCCCGCTGACCATCAACAACCGGAAGCCCAGTTGCTGCTCGGCGGCTTGCAATAGCACGGTGCCGATGCCGCCGACGAACAACAGCACCACGGCAAGAATCGGAATCCTCCGCCACCCGGACACGCGCGTCAGCATCCACGCGCAACTGGCCAGCGCGAGCGAGACAACGATCAGGTCAGGCAGGAAGCGCCGGAGAGACATGAGAGATTTCAGGATAACCTCCGCGTATGATTGACCCGAGCGCCAGTACCTTCGTACCCTAACAGGATGGACCGGAACAGCCGCGTGATTCTGGGGTTCCTGGTGCTGGGAGCAATGGGTGCTGTGCCGTATCTGGCCGGTGCGCTGTATGTGCCGCCTCCGCCGCCACCGGCCGCCCCTCTGATCGAAACGCCCCACCAAACGGTGGACCGCGTGCCGATTCCGGAAGGTTCCACCATGGATCAGGTGCTGGCTTCAGCCGGCCTGGATGCGACGACGCGTGTAGAGATCCTGAACGCCTTCAATTCCGCCTACGATGTGCGCAAGGTCCGCGCGGGACGCGATCTTCTCGTAACGCGCTGGGACAAAACCGGTGAAATCGCCGGAGTGGAATACGTGGTCGACGCCGACCATCAAGTACAACTATTCCGCGACAACGGCATCAGTTCCGCTGAACTGGTGGAAATCCCCGGCACGGTGAAACTAGTCCCCGTATGCGCCACATTAAAGGATTCGCTGGCAGCCACGATGGATCGCGCAGGCGAAAGCTTCACGCTCGCCATGATGATGGCCGACGTACTGGCCTTCGACATCGACTTCTATCGCGACCCTCAGCCGGGCGACGATTTCTGCTTGCTGGTGGAAAAGAAGTTTTACGAAAACGGCCAAGCGCCGACCTACCGGCGCATCGTCGCGGCGCGCTATAACAACGCGGGGCACATTTCCGATGCCTACTGGTTCGCCGACGCGACGGGCGACGGCAAGGGCAGCTACTTCGGAGGCAACGGAGAGTCACTGAAGGCCGCGTTCCTGCGGTCGCCGCTCGAGTTCGATGCGCGCGTCAGCTCGCATTTCTCCGGCAGCCGATTACATCCCGTTTTGCACGAAGTTCGGGCACACTATGGCACAGACTACGCGGCTCCCACGGGAACTCCCGTGCGCGCTGTGGCCGATGGCAAGGTGGTGGGTGCCGGGATGTCCGGCGGCTCAGGCAACATGGTAACCATTCGCCATGCCGACGGTTACCAGACGCAGTATCTGCACTTATCGAAGATTCTGGTTCGCGAGGGGCAGTCGATCGAGCAAGGCGCGCACCTCGGGTTAGTCGGCGCGACCGGTCTCGCGACGGGTCCGCACTTGGACATTCGCATCAGCCGCAATGGGTCGTACATGAACTGGGAGAAGATGCGTGCTCCACGCACGGTGACCCTCGCCGGTGGGATGAAGGATCAGTTCCTGGCAGAACGCGATCAAATGCTGGGCCAGATGAAGACAGCGCTGCAGAATGCGCCGAAGGCCTTCGCGGGATTCCCGAATATCGCGGCGATCAACTAGTCCGCGGGGACGTTCTTCAGGTAGCGCGACACCGTGGACCACAGTTCGTGCGCGTCCACCGGTTTCGATAAGAAGGCCTGCATCCCAGCCGCGAGGCACTGCTCGCGCGTCTGATCGGAGTAGTTCGCCGTCAGCGCCAGGATCGGCGTTTCTTCGTATCCCGGCAACTGGCGGATCGCAGCCGACGCTTCCAATCCGTTGATATCGGGCATCTGCAGATCCATCAGGATCAGATCCACCTTCTGGGCCTTCGCGGCCTCGATGGCTTCGCGACCTGTCGTCGCACAGACCACATGGAAATTGCGGCGCTGCAGCACATGACGCAACACGCGCAAGCCCACCGGGTTATCTTCGACGGCCAGGATCACCGGACCTTCCGCTGTCGCCACCGGCAGTTCCACGACGGCAGGCGGCTCACCCGTGCGGCGATAGGGCAGTTCCACGATGAAACTGGAACCACGTCCCACTT
This sequence comes from Bryobacterales bacterium, assembly GCA_947467395.1. GTDB lineage: Bacteria > Acidobacteriota > Terriglobia > Bryobacterales > Bryobacteraceae > Palsa-187. The sequence goes on along the minus strand of CANIIC010000050.1, from coordinate 18,718 downwards.
CGCTTTCGACTGACACCTTCCCACCCATCACACCCACCAACCGATGCGTCAGCGCGAGCCCCAGGCCCAGGCCAGGGTAGGCGCGCGATAGACCGTCATCGCCTTGCCGGAACGAATCGAAGATGCCTTCGAGTTTTTCCGGAGGAATGCCGACGCCCGTATCGTTCACAACAGCGCGCAAGCACTGGCCGCCTTCCGGCGTGGCTTCGAGCGACACACGCAGTTCCACTGAGCCCTGATGCGTGAACTTCACCGCGTTGCTGAGCAAGTGGCTCAGCAGTTCGCGAACACGCGGGGCGTCGCCCATCATGGTTTCGGGCAAACCGGCTTCCAGCGTCAGGGACAGGCGTAAACGCTTGACCACAGCCTTCGGCTGATGCTGGGAAACCGCGGATTCCAGCGTCTCGCGCAGGTTGAACTCGCTTTCATCCAGCGTGATCTGTCCCGCTTCGAGCGCAGCATATTCCAGACTGGCGTTCAGCAACTCCGTGAGCGATTCCGTGCACAGCCGCGCGGCGTTGAGGTAGTCCTTCTGATCTTCGTCGAGCGTCGTTTCCGACAACAGATCGAGCATGCCCACGATGCCGCTGAGAGGCGTGCGGACCTCATGATTCAGGCTCGCCAAGAAGGCGCCCTTCACTTGATCGAACTGGGAATCGTCTGCCTTGCGGCCGGACGGAGTCGTATGGACCACCATGCCACTTCTATCGGCAGAAGTGGCGGGGTGGAGTAGGGCCTTCGACCGTGGGCCTTACTTCTTTGCCGGAGCCGCCGGAGGCTGCGGCGTAGCATTCGGCGAGGGCACTTCCTCGACGTCGCCGATGATCCGGGATTCGGCCTTAAACTGCTTGTAATCTTCGTATTTCACAACCTGCCGGATGCGCTGACTGGAGTCCTCAAAGTGCAACGTGTCCTCGGCGATGGTGTAGACCGGGAACCAGTACTTACCGTCGATCTGCTGCCGCGTCGTTTCGAATTTGGGGAACGCTTGGCCCTTCGCGATGCCCACGCCGCGTCCATAGGTCCGGACTACCTGCAGGTCCAGCTGATCCACCCACACGATGCCCGAAAAGTAACGCTGGCCCTTTTCCAGTTTCTTGGGCTTCACCGCAAAAGCGTAGCAGTCCAGCGAATCCAGCTTTTCCTTGCCCAGATAGTTGATCTGGTAGTCCGGCAGGTTCTCCGTCGTGAGCACGAACGGCTGGACGTTCTTCAAATCGGCCAAATCTTCTGGCGTCAACGTGATCGCCTTCAGCGTCGAAACAGGAGCGCGCACAACCTTTTCCGATCGGCGGCCAGCGGTAGAAAATACAATGTCCGAGACGGTTTCCCAGCGTCCCGTGGTGTTCCCGCTGCGATCCAGTTCCTGAATGCGCGCGGTCTGGCGATACGTGTAGTTCTCGCGAGCTAGCGCAAAGTCGGCCTCGTGCGCGGCGAAGGTCTTGATGATTTCGTCGATCCGAGCCTGCGAAATGTCCGCAGGCTCCACAGCTAGCAGGCTAACGGCGGTGAGAAGTAGAACTCCGAGTGCTCGCATAGTGCTCACTTTCTTCGACGTATTCAGACTAAGACTGGTTTCCGGACCACTCTTCACTTGTTCAAGAGGGCTTTGGCGATGGTCACGCGCTGCATGTTGCTGGTGCCTTCATAGATCCGGCCGATCTTGGCATCGCGATACAGCTTCTCCACCGGGCAATCCCTGGTAAATCCAACTCCACCAAATACTTCCACGGCGCGCGAGGCGCAGCGTTCGGCGATCTGGCTGGCGAAATACTTGGCCATCGCGGCTTCGGTGACGAACGGTTTGCCGGAATCTTTCAGCCGGGCCGCGTTGTACACCAGCAGCCGGGCGGCCTCGACCTCCACCGCCATCTCCGCTAGTTCAAATTGTACCCCCTGGAAATCGCCGATTGGCCGGCCGAACTGCTTGCGCTCCCGGGCGTAGCCGAGAGCATGCTCCAGCGCTCCAGCCGCGAGACCCACCATCTGCGCCCCGATACCGATGCGTCCCGCGTTCAGCGTTTCGATGGCGACCTTGTAGCCCTTGCCGACCTCCCCCAGGATGTTCGTCTTCGAAACGCGGCATTGCTCCAGAATCAGCTCGCAAGTGGACGAGGCCCGAATCCCGAGCTTGTCTTCTTTCTTGCCCACCGTGAACCCCGGCGTGTCGCGTTCGATCAGGAATGCCGTGACGCCCTTGTAGCCGGCTCCGGGATCGACGGTCGCGAACACCAAAAAGAAGTGCGCCTCCGCCGCGTTCGTGATCCACAGCTTGCGGCCCGTGAGCACGTAACCGTCGCCGTCTTCCACAGCTCGCGTTGTGAGCGCAAACGCATCGGAGCCGGAACCCGCTTCCGACAACGCATAACTGGCCAGCGCCCCCCTGCAAGCCGTCGGCAGAATGCGGTATTTCTGCTCCTCCGTACCCCATTGCAAGATCGCGGCATTGAACAGAGTATTGTGGACATCGACGATCACCGAAGCCGACGGATCCACCTTGGCCAGCTCTTCAATCGCAAGAATCGCTTGAAAAAACGTGCCGCCCTGCCCACCGAGACTCTCCGGCACGTCGATCGACATCAGCCCCAGGTCAAAGAGTTCTTTCAACAGGTCCTTGCGAAAGACTCCGGCCTCATCCATCGCCCGAACGTGCGGTGCCAGGCGTTCGTGCGCGAACTGCCGCACCGATGTCTGGAACATTTGTTCTTCTTCAGACAACACGCTGAGGGCTTCGGACATGGTCTGATTATAGGGTGACCATCTCGGAAATGGGTCGCCGTTTGCGCGCCCGCGAATTCTCCGTCCGCGAACTGACGGAGCAGACTTTGCAAGGAATTGAGCGTGCCAACCCCACGCTGAACGCGTTCATCACCATCACGCGCGAACAGGCGCTTACCCGCGCCGATGAATTGGACGCCATGTTGGGCCGAGGCGAGGATCTGGGCCCGCTGCACGGCATCCCTGTCGCCCATAAAGACTGCTTCCTCACGAAGGGCGTGCGCACCACCGGCGGCTCGAAAATCTTCCGCGACTGGGTGCCGGATCGCGACGCCGAAGTGGTCGAGCGCATGAACGCCGTCGGCATGGTAATGGTCGGCAAGACCGGCCTGCATGAGCTGACCTACGGCATCACGAACGTGAATCCGCACTATGGCCCCGTGCATAATCCGCATGACGGAACGCGCGTGTCGGGCGGCTCCAGCGGAGGCTCGGGTGCAGCGGTCGCAGCCGGCCTGATTCCGGCGGCCACGGGCACGGATACCGGCGGTTCCATCCGCATCCCCGCCTCCTTCTGCGGCTGCGTGGGCCTGAAACCGACCTTCGGCAAAATCAGCCGCGAAGGCGTGATGCCGCTCGGCCCCAGCCAGGATCACGTGGGTCCAATGGCGTCAACCGTCGAAGACACCGCCTTGCTCTATCGCGTGATGGCCGGCGTGATCGGCTCCACGGACAAATCGGTCGACGGCCTGCGCATCGGACTACCGGAAAATTACTTCTGGGAAGACCTCGCGCCGGATGTGCGCTTTCTCTGTCGCGGAGCCGTGCAAATCATCGGCGCGCTGGGTGCGAAGCCTCGCGAGATTCGGGTACCGGACGTGAACCCGCTGATGGACGTGGCACGAACAACGCTGTTGTACGAAGGCGCGCGCACACTGCGCAAACACAGCACTCGCGAGGAAGACTTCGGAGCGGACGTGTGGGCGCTGCTGGAACAAGGCATGAAGATCTCCGACGGCGAATTCCAGAAGTCCCAAGTGCGCCGCGCCGAACTGAGCGCGCACTTCGCGAAGCTGTGGGATGACCTGGATCTTCTGATGATGCCGACGACGCCCATCACGGCGTTCCCCATCGACACCAAAGAAGACCTGCGCCCGCAGACGACACGCTTAACGCGCCCGTTCAACTTGCTGGGCTGGCCCGCGCTATCGCTGCCCTGTGGCGCATCCTCCGAAGGCCTGCCCGTCGGCATCCAGTTGGTAGCAGCTCCGGGCAAGGAACACCTGCTGTTGCGAGCGGGTGAAGCCATCGAGGCGGGTGTGAAGATTCCGATCAAGAAACGCGCGCCGCTCAAGTGTTAACGGTTATAACTGCAATCCAACGAAATACGCGTGCTAGGTTTGGCAGGAAGCTGAAGCCTACAATGTCAAATCACACGCTCAAATCACTTTTAGATGATGTCTTCGGGAAACACATGGATGCGGAGCTTCGCGGGGATCTGGATGAAACCCTGGCGACGATGGCCTCGCATCCGCATCTGGTCAATATTCCCACCATGATCGGCGGGGATGGACCGGACGGCGTGCGGCGATTTTACGCCAACCGGCTCATCGGCCAGTTCTTCCCCCCAGACGTTGAATTCACGTCGCTCTCTCGGACCTATAGCGAGGAACGCTTGGTCGATGAGTTGATCATCTCCTTCACGCATACGACGAAGATCGACTGGATGCTCCCGCATGTGGAACCCACAGGAAAGCGCGTAGAGGTCGCGTTTGTGGTGATCGTCGGGGTGGCCCAAGGCAAGGTCGAGTACGAACACATCTACTGGGATCAAGCCTCCGTGCTGGTGCAGATCGGCCTCCTCGACCCCAAGCACCTTCCGGTTGTCGGATCCGGAAGTGTCGCCAAGCTCATGAACCCCTCGATTCCGGATCCATTCTTCGGAGAGTGACCCACCGTTCCAGCAGGGCGCTGGTCACAAGGGCACGCCCTGCGCGATCATAGGAAGTTCATGGTGGAAACGATTGTTTGGACGAATGACGGCGTGGTCATGATCGATCAGCGCCTGCTGCCCCGCGAGGAGACCTTCTTCACCGCGCGCAACTATCGCGAGATGGAGTACGCGATCAAAGAGATGGTGATTCGCGGAGCTCCGGCGCTGGGCGTGGCTGGCGCGATGGGTGTCGCGCTCGGTGTTCAGGCCGGCGAAGACTTCGATACCGTCTGCAACACCTTGGCCGCGAGCCGTCCGACGGCGGTGAATCTATCGTGGGGCGTGCAACGCATGCGGGCCCTGAAGGCCGCGCTGGGCGAAGTGGCTCGCGAAGAACTCGTCCGCCGCATGATCGAAGAAGCGCAAACTACGCGCTCCGAAGACATCGCGATCTGCGAAGCTATCGGCAAGCACGGTGCGGACCTCGTCGTCGACGGCAAGACCGTACTGACCCACTGCAACGCAGGCGCGCTCGCGACCGCCGGCTACGGCACCGCGCTCGGCGTGATTCGCGCGGCGGTCAGCGCCGGCAAGAAGATCGACGTGTTCGCAGATGAGACGCGCCCGTTCCTGCAGGGCGCTCGCCTGACGGCGTGGGAGTTGCAACAGGACGGCATCCCGACCACTCTGATCACCGACAACATGGCCGGCCACTTCCTGAAGAGCGGTCGCATTGGCTGCGTAGTGGTGGGCGCGGATCGCATCGCCGCGAATGGTGATGTCGCGAATAAGATCGGCACCTATGGAGTGGCCGTGCTTGCGAAGGAAAACGGCGTACCGTTCTACGTGGCCGCTCCGGTGTCCACCTTCGACCTCACCATTCCTGACGGCTCTCACATTCCGATCGAACAGCGCCCGGAACTCGAAGTCACACACGTGTTCAGCGAGCAGATCGCGCCGACCGGCATCCGCATCGAAAACCCCGCCTTCGACGTGACGCCGAACAAGTACGTAACGGCGATCATCTGCGAGCACGGCGTGGCCCGCGCGCCGTACACGGAATCGTTGAAGGCCTTGGCTGCCACTAAGAAGTAGCGCGATGCCCAGCTACCTCGGCGCGATCGACCAAGGTACCACCAGCACGCGCTTCGTGGTCTTCGATCGCGCCGGGCGGATCGTCTCCAGCGCGCAGCAGGAGCATCAACAGATCTACCCGAAGCCCGGCTGGGTGGAGCATGACGCCGAAGAAATCTGGCGTCGCACGCAGCACGTCATTGTAGATGCACTGGCGAAGGCCGCGCTGGAACCGAAGGATCTCGCCGCCGTCGGCGTCACCAATCAGCGCGAAACTACTGTCGTCTGGGATCGCAAAACCGGGCAACCCGTGGCGAACGCCATCGTCTGGCAAGACACACGCGTCGCCGATGAGGTCGCGCGATTGTCCACGCAAGGTGGCGCCGACCGGTTCCGCCACAAGACCGGCCTGCCCCTCTCGCCTTACTTCAGCGGCCTCAAGATTCGCTGGATTCTCGAAAACGTTCCCGGCGTTCGTGCTCGCGCCACTGTGGGCGATGTATTGTTCGGCAACATCGATACCTTCCTCGCCTGGCACCTCACCGGCGAACACATCACCGACGTCACCAACGCGAGCCGCACGCAGTTGATGAACCTGCACACCCTTGCCTGGGATGACGAAGTGTTGGACGCCTTCGACATTCCCCGCGCCATGCTGCCGCGCATCGTGCCCAGCAGCGCCCTGCACGCCACCATTCGTCACGAAGCGCTCGCGGGTGTACCGCTGGCCGGTATCCTGGGCGATCAACAAGCCGCACTGGTCGGGCAGACATGTTTCGCGGCGGGTGAAGCCAAGAACACCTACGGCACCGGCTGCTTCCTGCTGATGAACACGGGAGAACGCCCCGTCGCGTCGCAGCACGGCCTGCTCACCACGGTCGCCTATCAGTTCGGCACCGAAGCTCCGCGCTATGCGCTCGAAGGTAGTGTCGCGATCACCGGAGCACTGGTCCAGTGGCTGCGCGATAACCTCGGGATCATCTCCAGCAGCGCGGAGATCGAGCCACTGGCCCGCTCCGTAGCCGACAACGGCGGCGTCTACTTCGTGCCTGCCTTCTCCGGACTTTATGCCCCGTATTGGAAGGACTCCGCGCGCGGCGTCATCACCGGACTCACGCGCTACGCGACCAAAGCCCACATCGCGCGCGCCGTGCTGGAAGCCACCGCGTTCCAGACCTGCGAAGTAGTGGAGGCGATGGAGAAAGATTCCGGCGTCGCCCTCGCCAGCCTACGCGTCGATGGCGGCATGGTGTCGAATGAGCTGCTGATGCAGTTCCAGTCGGACATGCTCGCGCGACCCGTGGTGCGCCCGGTGGTGCAGGAAACCACGTCGCTCGGCGCAGCCTACGCAGCAGGGCTGGCGGTCGGCTTCTATCACGATCTGGACGATCTACGCCGCAACTGGGCCCTTGACCACACCTGGAATCCGATGATGGACGGGTACCAACGCGAACAACTCTACCGGCATTGGAAAAAAGCGGTCACACGATCGTTTGACTGGGTGGAGTAAGCGGGAAGAAATGGTCGGGGCGAGAGGATTCGAACCTCCGTTCTCCTGCTCCCGAATTATCAGGGTGGGTTTATCCGCAGCGCTAAGGATTGCCCGGATGGATCACCTGCTTCCGTACATCACGCGCGCCGGCAGAGTGTGTTTTCCCTTGGCTGAGGCTGCGTTCACCCCAAGTGACGCCTCACCCCCTCGCTCCCAGCAGGAACGCCCCCTTGTTTTCCACCGCCGGGGCCGTTCACAGGGCAGGGTCTGACAGCTCCGTGCAACCCAGCTGGTACTGCGCGCATCCCACTCACGAACGGTCGTTTGCAACAGAAGAGACCCCTCCCAAAAATTCTAAACATGGAGGTGAGAAAAATGCCGCCGCATAACGCTACGCCCATCCTTGCGGCGGAAAAGAAAGCGGCCGGGCCATCAAGTCGGGAAATAGTAGTCCAGTGCAGCACAGCCCCCTTTGCCGGCGTCACCGCGAAATCGTTACTCGAGATCTCGTTTGTCGAGTGGAACAATCGGAGCGTTTCTGTCTTCATCCCTCGCAGCAATAGCTCACGATTAGCTGAGCTGGCCCGCTACGCAACGTTCAAGGGCTTGTTGACCTGGAGGCGGGCCTTGCACTACCTGCGCCGCTCCAAAGCGCTAGCGATCGGAATTTCATTCCGTAGTGCCGTTCGTGTTGTGGGTGCCACTGAGTAGCAGCAAGCTCTAATCGCAGCAGTGCTGGCGAGGATCGGCGATGGACTTTCCCTCTGCGCCCAATCTGACCGGTGGCGTCACCTACACCGCGGTCTTGTCCACGGGGCCTGACGTTGCGGATGTCCGGAGTCAGGCCTACTTCATCAAGCCCGGCACAGCTGGTTGGCCTGCTTGTGACGTTCGCCACGCCGAAAATAAGAGGTACGGCGGCGTAATTCAGATCCGCGGAACTGCCTCGCTCGGCATATGCCGGGCGAGGTTTGTCAGGCGATGCGGGCACCCTCGATCAGCTATCAATGCGATCGATGGTGATACATGGGATGCGTTACAATGCGAAGGCGTGTACGGACTCATCAATAAAGCGCTGCGAGACGTCGTTGTGGCCGGGGTCGGCCAAGACGGCTGGACGCGTGTTTGTCGAAAGTGTGGGTCAGAGGAATACTTCTTCATTGCCTTCGAACAATATCCAGACGAACTAACGTACTCGCTTGCCGGTGCCGCTGCAAGTGAATTGGGGGTCTCTATTGACCTCCTGCTGGAGCAGGTTGGCGAGTATTGGTCTCAGTTCACAGTCCAGGAGGGCTATGGCCACTTGCTGGACCTGGTCGGCAAGGATTTTGACACAGTCATCTCGAGAGTCGATGAGCTACACGCTCGTCTGATGGTGACTATGCCCGAGTTGCGACCCCCTTCCTTCCGTTACAACAAGCGGGAAGACGGAACGATTGTGGTCCAATACACGTCCCACCGGCCTGGGTTGAGCTCGCTTGTCGTAGGCCTGCTCCGTGGGCTGGCCCGACACTTCGGTCAAACTGCGGTCGTTGTGCAGACGATTCATCGCAACGAGTCCCAGGATTACGACGAATTTGAAGTAAAACTCCTCGATCGAAATGAAACAAGCGACGACAAGTCTCATTGAGACCCTCCTACCTTTTTCGATCACCCTTAACTCTGATCGGGTGATCTCAGGGCTAGGTTCCTCGCTGAGACGTCGGTATCCCAACCTACATGTTGGGGCCAAGCTTGCTGACTTCTTTGAAGTGCTGACCACTGAGCAATTGGATAGGGCGTTCCAGCCTTTGTCCGGCCGTGACGCTCGGCACTTCCTAATGATCCGTTTGCGGCAAACGGGTCTTCGTCTTCGCGGGAATGCCCGAAAGCTTGAGGATGGTTTGATTCTTCTCGAGCTATCGCCAGCCATCGTTAGCGAAGACGAGTTCGCACGCGTGGGATTGCTGTATGAGGACCTTGCGTTTTCCGACAACACGCTGGACCTGATGATTTCTCTTCGGGCCCACAGGCAGGCGCTGAACCAAGCCAAGGAAGTCAGTGCGGAGCTAGACAGCAAGAATAAAGTCTTGGCGCTTACACAACAGGAACTAGTCGGGATGCTGGAACAGGAACGTTTATCCACCCAGTTCCGGAACCGCGTGCTTGCGATGCTATCGCATGAGTTCCGCACAGCATTGGCTCAGATTCTCAGCGTGGGTGAAATTCTTCGGAGAGGGATCAAAATCGACAACCGGGAGGCGATCCTCAAGCACGGAAACACGCTGGCGAACAGTGCTTCTCAAATTGCAGAGACGTTCGATAGCCTCGGGAATTACGCAAGAACCGAAAGCCTTGAGGGGCACCACTTCGAACGACTTCACCTGGAGAGTCTGATCAGCGAGGCGATCGAACGTGTACCCAAAGGCGAAGTCGCCAGAATCGTTTCGCGCAAGCCGCAGACACAGAGGGACAGCGACAATCCCGTGATCATAGAAACCAGCCGCAGTCTATTCTTGCTCGCGTTATCCAATCTGCTGAACAATGCCGTCAAGTACTCCGCCCCCGGGAGTGACATCATCGTGGAGTACGAAACCTGTGGGGGGGAGGTCGCGATCCGGGTGTCAGACCAAGGTATCGGCATTCCTCTCCAGAAACAGGTGGATATTTTCCAGGCATACGTTCGGGGCGACAACGTGGGGAAACGCCAGGGAACCGGATTAGGGTTGGCAGTGGTTGCGCTATGCCTGAATTCCCTGGGCGCGAAAATTCATCTGAGGAGCGGGGTCGGCGAGGGGAGCACCTTCACCATCACGATGCCACTTGTGCCCCGGTCAGAAGTGGCTCACGATGGAGGCGGTTCGGAGTTCCTCAAAGACGGGGTCTATCCGACCTAGGAATGCTGCGGGTTCCCCAGCATGGATCGCTTGGTCCAGCCAAAACAAGGCCTCTTTGTGCTTGCCCAAACCCAATTGGACCAACGAACGCTCGAAGAAGTGATTGTCCTCTGATGTCGCGAGGGTGGAGAGTTCGGAGGACGCGCTGGCGGCGCGTTCCGACTGTCCCAACTTGGCAAACAAGTAACCTTCCAGGCCGATGAGGTCCGGGGTGCGTCCGGAAAGTGCTTGAGCTCGGCTCAGTGCGTCCATAGCTTCGCTGAATTTGCCTTGATTGGAGAGCACCTGCGCCATGCCGAGTGCCGCAACCCGGCACTGATCCTCCAACTCCAATGCGGATGCGAACACCGTCGCCGCCTCAGCATAGCGATGAGCCAGTCGGAGCGCGGAACCTAGGCTGTAACAAGCGAAGGTGTTCGAGGGGTACAAGTCGACGATTGGCTGAAGCGCATCAATCGCCTCTTCGAATTGTTTTCTGGGTAGCAGATGAAACAGCGCATAGCCGCTGGTTAAGAGTGGATCGGGGGCCGATACATCTCGCAGAAGCGCCACCCTGGACAGGTAGAGAGAGGCCGCCTCCAGGTCCCCATCGAGAAGCGCCAGAGACATGCCACGAGCCAACTGCGAGCAGGGGTCCGACCAGTTCAACGCCAGTGCACGAGTGGCCGAGACTCCCGCATCGATGGACAGCTGCAAGCTGGCCGGGTCTCCCAGCAGCATCCCTTGGATGACGGCGACAGCAAACCCGCTGTGCGCGGCGGCCCAGCCCGGAGCGTTATCGATCGCTTCGAGGAAGCGTTTTTGAGCCCGTCGGCAGTCGACTGCGTTCATTCGGCTCAAGTAGTTTCGGCCCTCTGCTACGGCGGCCTTGGCCCTTGGGTCGGAAGAATCTTTGGCGTGCCAGGCTCTGTCTAAGGCGTTGTGTGCGGCGTGCGCAATCTGGAGTGCCACCTCGCGCGAGGCCGAATAGGGACTGAAGGTATTCTCCGGCCACTCGAAGTTTCTGGCCCAGACCAAATAGCCGGCGCTGTGCCTGTTGGCCAGCCGAACCCAAAGCTTCACCCGACCATCGGCACAGCTCATGCTGGACAGAACATCCATATCCGGGGCCGTCTTCGAGGTCGTCGCTGTTGCTGCTGTCGCGACATGGACCTCTCCTGTTTCGATGAGCTGAAGTGCCAAGCTTTGCCGAAACTCATCCACCAGGGAAAGCAGCTTATCCTCTTTCTGGAGGACCGTCGTTTCTGGCAAGCTCAAGCGGATTGGCCCGGAATGCGGAGCGGGAGAAGTCTGCGTCGAGGTCAGCGGCTGACTCTCCGCCGTGACGAAGCGGGGAACGTAGTTGCCCGGCTCAAAAAGAATCCGAACGGGCGCGTCCGCGCCACGATCTTCGTAGTAACTCTTAAGCCTGGTTCGGAGATTGAAAGCCTGGGTGCGCACCACGGAGCTATCGCGAGTATCGAAGTTCTCGCCACGACCCATGACTTCCATCGCTATCGTGTACTCTTTCAGGTCAGCAACGGATCCGTCTAGAACTCTATTGACAGTGAACTCAAGAAACTTCCGCAAGGAAGGAGCTTTTGCGAAAAGCGGATCATTCGAGATGAGAGCGAGCTGCTCCCTGACAATATCCGGGTCAACTGGCACGGTTTCTGGCATGGTGGCCTCTCTAAGAACATCTTTATTATAAGGTTTTACTGGCATTGTGAACAGTCCTAATCCATTAGGCCGTTGCTTCCCCTTGTTTCTGCTTATAATTGGGTGTGGCTAAGGATCGCTTACTCCTGGTTGAAGACGATGATGTTCTGTTGGAAAATCTAGCGGAAGTCTTGCGAGCTGAAGGTTTCGAGGTCCTCACTGCTCGAAACGGCTGCGTCGCTCAAAGTCTCGCCACAGAGTCCATGCCAGATCTTATCGTCAGCGACGTGATGATGCCCGACATGGATGGCTTCACCCTGGCGCGGGAACTAGCCAAAGAGCCCCACACGGCTCTCATCCCACTTATATTCCTTACCGCAAAGTCCACTCAGGCGGATTTCCGTACTGGCCTGGACCTTGGTGCGGAGGACTATCTCCCGAAGCCATGCCCAGTAGACAAGCTGATTAGCGTCATCCGGATGCGCCTCGAGCGCCGACGCATGATGCAGACGAAACTGGCAGATGAATGGTACGGAATGGGGCTGAGTAAGTTGGCCGTGCCTTCGGAGATCGCAACCCCGCTTCGTCAAGTTCTTGGTTTCGCAGGCGTCCTGGTTCAGCACCATTCGGATCTTGATCGCGAGGAAATCGGCCGGGTGGCACAGAACATAATGGCCGGGGCTTTCCGGCTATCCAGGAAGATCACCCAGGCTCAAGTTCGTGAGCGCCGGAAGATCGGCAGCTGGCTCTCCCCGCCCGATTCTGGCTGCGATGCTGCCCTGTCCTTGAAGCGAGTCGCCGCTCAGACTCGGATGTGCTGGTCCCAAGGTTGCGATCTACAACTCTCGGTTCAGCCGGCGATGTTGATGATCCATGAAAGCGTGCTTGACGCGGTAGTGGCGGAACTATTGGACAACGCATTCCGCTACTCCGGAGCCGGAGCGGTCGTTCACCTCCTGGGAAAGTGCACTGCTGAGAACTATGAAATCAGCGTGCAGGACCAAGGCCCAGGGCTGATTTCGGAGGGGCTTGTCAATGTCGAGGTGCCGCTCCCGCCCGATGCTCCATCCGGCACGTTGTGGGGCGGTCTGACTGGTGTTCGTCATCTGCTTGAGTCCTGCAACATTAAGCTGGAGGTCGATAGCGTACCTGGATCAGGCACTACGGTTCGCTTCACCGTTCCCTGCACGGTTCCTAGCGGGCCCAGACCTGAAGTGCAGAGTTGACCCTCGAGTAGATCGTACCCACGCCACCGATCATATTTGGGAGCACTGCACTTGCGGCGAGTGCAAGGAATCCCACGAGTAAAGAGTACTCGATCAGATCCTGTCCATTTTGGTTGTACCAGAACTGCAGCCACCAAGTTTGTTTTTTCATCCGATTGTCCTTTTCCTTCCTTGTCGCCCGAAACCAAATCTCGCACGTAGTTGTAAATCGGGGAAGATCAGATCACGAAGTAGGCTAAAGGATTTCGCTAACAGTCACCGGCTGGTTAAAAGAAATAAGCTGGCTAGGTCCGGAGGGAACACAGCCAGCTTAATGCTAGGGGCGAGAGAGGTGCCCCTTTCTCTCAATAATAATTGACCATCGCCCATGTATTGAGTTAATTCACCCTCTTAACAGTTTTCTGACGGATGCGACGTACTAAACCCAACCAGCCTGTATTAACCTATCCTTGCTATCCGGTCTACATCCTTTTCGGGACGTTTAATCGGATGAGGGGGATGAATATGCATCACGTTATAGGTAGCACTGCGTTCGACCCATCATCAGTTGGTGCAGGGCACCACGAGGCGTCTCAGAGACTGCTTCCCACTCCAGAAGCGGACCAGATTCAGCCGCGACGCATTTGGGTGTGCGACTCGATCGCAGTCATGGCCGAGGGCCTTCGCAGCCTCGTTTCTACGACGGACGATTTGAGAGTAGAGACCCATTTTTCTTCTTTGGTAGACGTATCTGCGATGTTGCGTCTGGCGCCGGCGCCAGACGTTCTGATGCTCGACCGGGGTGTTGGGATGAGGCCGCTTCTTGACTGGTTGGACGGATGGAAATCTAGCAGCAATTATGATCTGCGAGTCGGGATCGTGATTTGGGGCGTCGGCATCGACGCTGAAGAGGCTCTACGCTTTTTCCGGAGCGGTGCGCGAGGAATCCTGCTGAAGACTGCCGATGCAGGTTCAGTGATTACTTGCCTGCGGACCGTTGCTGAGGGGCAAGCTTGGGTGGAGGTGGGGGGAGTTCGGGAGCCAGTGGTCCGTCGGCGCTCCGACCTCACCAGCAGGGAATTTCAAGTGTTGCAGCTCGTCGAGCGTGGTTACAGGAACCAGGAGATTGCCGACGAGCTGGGGATTCAGGTTGGGACGGTTAAGCTCCACGTGATGAGAATCTTCGATAAGACCGGAATACGCCAGCGCAGCCGGCTGGTGCTGGAGCGCATGACTCGAGATGTAACCGGCTAGAGTACGAGCTTGCAACACCCATTCGCATCGGGCGCATTTCCAATGGAACGCTACGGTTGTCTGGGTGACAATCATCGCAAGGATCCGGCATCGATACTTGCGGGACGAGCGAACCGCTTAGGCCAGGATGAACCAACTAGCCCGAGGCAGAATGTAGGTGGATCACAGCGCCACCTGACAGCGAGCCCTCGAGCAGGTTCTCTTTCGAGACTCAACTCGATGCCTCTCCCTGGCGGCTAAACAACGGAGCGAAGTACAGCCGTGTCAGCGGATGCAGCCCAAGAGGAGCAATGCCCGCAGTCGTCAGCAATGACGCTTGAGCTAGAATACCGGCGGTAGTTGCAGGAGACAACTCTACAGTGGACGGACTCGACTGGATCAGCGTAGACGCAGTGACGAAGGCGTCCCCCTTGTTAGAGCTGCTATCGGAAGGCGTCTGGATTCTGGATGCTGAAGCGCGTACTGCTTCCGTCAATCAGCACATGGCGAACATCCTCGGATACACGGCAGCCGAAATGGTGGGTGTTCCTCTCGTGCACTTCATCCCCGCGGACCAGCGCGAAAGCGCCGCTTGCAGGTTGGCCGATCGGCAACAGGGCCGCGCGGAGCGTCATGAATCTGAATTTCTGACGAAGACCGGAACCAGGTGTTCCGCGATCCTTACCTGCAGCCCGATTTCCAACGAGCGGGGTGAGTACGCAGGCGCAGTCGTACTGGTGACCGATATCACCGAGCGGCAGCGAGTTGAAGCTGAACAGCAGCAAACTCTGGAACGGTTCGAATACGCGCTGGGAAGTATGAGCGCGGGCATCTGGGAATTGAATCTGGCGGACCAGGCTGTCTATCGTTCGCTGCAGCATGATAAGATCTTCGGCTACCAGGAACGGCAACCCTCGTGGACTTTCGAGACCTTTCTCCAGCATGTCCTTCCCGAGGACCGCGCTTCCATTATGGAGAAGCGCCATCAAACCCTCGAGTTGCAGAAGGAGTGGCACCTCGATTGCAGAATCCGTCGCGTGGACGGAGCCGTTCGCTGGATCGCCTCCAGCGGACACATTGTTCTGGACCAGAGTGGACAGCCCAGCCGCATGATCGGGGTCATTCGAGACGTTACGGATCGAATGCGGGCAAAAAATGCACTGGAAGCCAGTGATCTTCGTCTGCGCCAGGCGCTTAGCGCCTCCCAAACAGGCATATTCGATCATGATCTGCTGACCGGAGCCACCTATTGGAGTCCTGAGTTGCGAGATCTTTTTCGCCTCCAGCCGGATGAGCAGCCCAGCATGCAGTACGTATGGGAACGTCATCATCCCGAGGATCGGGCAGCGATTCAGGCGGCAACCCGTCGCGCGCATGATCCGTCTGGCGATGGTTCCTTCGATTACGACGTTCGGATCCTGCACCGCGATGGCAGCCTCGCCTGGCACCACGTTCAGTCCCAAACATTTTTCAAGAGCGAGGGGCAGAACCGCTGCGCAGTCCGCACCATCGGTGCGGTTCGAGATATCACGGAACGTAAAGAGGCCGATGAACTCCAATCCACGTTAGCCGCGCTGGTAGAACGCAGTCAGGACTTCATGGGTCTTGCGAATTTTGAACAACGGATCACATATCTGAATCCCGCTGGGCGGAAGATGCTGGGTCTGGATGACTGGACTCCGGATAAACCGCTGTTGATCGGCGATGTTCTCGCTCCAGAATCCATCCATAAATTCCAGACAGAGGAACTGCCCGTCCTGGAGGCTCGGGGATCGGTGCGCTGGCAGGGCGAGATGAAGCACTGCGGCACCGGGGAACGTATTCCCATGGAAGCCCAGTCACTCCTGATGCGCGATGATGCGGGGGCCCCCGTCATCCACGCCGCCGTGATTCGAGATCTGAGGGCGCAGCGTGAGTCTGAAAGAGTGCGCGCCACGCTGGAGGCGGACCTTCGGCAATCTCAAAAACTGGAAGCGCTTGGACGTCTGGCGGGCGGCATCGCCCATAATTTCAACAACTCACTTGCTGTCATCCTCGGCGCGACGGAATTGCTGAAATTGTCCAACTGCTCTGAGGGCGACCTCAAGACACTGAACAGGATTCGCAATGCCACACATCGGGCGCGGGCCGTTGTTCGCCAGTTGCTGGAATTCTCGCGTGAGCAGCCCTTCCAGCCCCACCCGATGAATCTGAATGCTGTGCTGCAGGAGCTAAAGCCGGAAGTCGCCTTACTGCTGGGTGCGGCGATCCAAGTCTGTGAGCAGCCGGCGGCCGACTTGTGGACCATTCGTCTGGACGCCGCCCAGATTGAACAGGTTCTCCTGAATCTGGTGACCAACGCACGAGACGCAATGCCCAGCGGTGGCAGACTTACATGGCAGACCTCGAACGTTGTGATCTCGGAGGCTGACGCTCCTGTTTCGGTGCTCCCAGGGGAGTACGTTGCGTTTCGAATCATTGATACCGGCATCGGCATGGACCGTGAAACACAGGAGCGAATCTTCGAGCCGTTCTTCACCACCAAACCCAAGAATTCGGGTACCGGTTTAGGGCTGTCCACTGTGCAAGGCATCGTTCACCAAAACCACGGCTTCATTCGTGTGAAGAGCTCGCCGGGTTTAGGAACAGAAATCACCGTATACTTCCCACGCGCAGCCGTCCAGGATTCCGTGCTGGAGGAGCATCCAACGGGTGGCCAATCTCGGCCAGAGAGCGTGGCGGACAAAGGGTGCGTTTTGCTGGTTGAGGGTGACGAAGCGTTGCGCGAGAACACCAGCGAGTTGCTAAATGCGTTCGGGTACCGGATCCTCCCGGCCGAGGGACCACTCGCGGCACTTCAACTGATCCAAGACAAGGCCAACCACATCGACGTTGTTCTGTCAGATGTGGTCATGCCCGAAATGCGAGGTACCGAGTTCGCACACAAGTTGAACGAAATTCGTCCTGGCCTGCCTGTTCTCTTAATGTCTGGGCACCCCCCTGGATATCGTTACGAAATTGGATAAACCGATTTCGCCAGCATCCTACATCCAAAAACCATTTGACTTCGATGACCTCCAGGAAAGATTGGACAGTGTGATGGTAAGGAACGATGCAAGCTCTGGGGTGCTCAGTTAGTCAACTTAAACGCGGAAATACGGGTTTCAGTAACTTACCAGGCGGAGCGGCTGCTTGGTAAGCAGGAGGTCTACAAAGTTTCAGTAGACAAGCCTATATCTTGACCTTATTTGTTTATACAAGTGGGCTGGCTTGCAGGGTGCCACTTCGCATAGCGGACGCCGCCGCGTGATCACCAACCTCGCTGCGCGCGGTGCCAATCCGCGTGCCCTGCAAGAGTTAGCCTCGCCCCAGAGTCTAGATACCACCTTGCTTTACATAGATGTAAACGACAGCGTGCTGAGGACAGTGGTGGAGTTGGTGTAAGGGCAGTCGCTCTGCTTGCCAGGAATATTCCTATCTGTTACCATTGCCCGCTTATGACACTTTATGAGCGACTGGGCGGACCCGCGCAGATAATAAAAATTGTTGGTGACTTGGTGGATTTGCACTTGCAGAATCCGCGCATTGCTCCCCGCTTTCAAAACAGCGATATAGCCAAGATCAAACACGCGGCGTCCACCTTCTTTATTGCAGGATCCGGCGGACCCAACAACTACACGGGCAAAGACATGCTGTCAGCGCACAAGGGCATGAATATTGACGCTGAGGAGTTTGTGGCGGTGCTGGACGATGCCTTAGATGCACTAGAGAAGAACAATGTGGCACAGCGGGAAAAGGAAGAAGTGCTCTACATCCTCTACAGCATGCGACGCGACATCATCAGAGTGTGATTGTGGGGTCGACTTGCAAGAAAGCTTCAACGCCGGGCGACTACAGTTCGAAGTCAACGACAGCGCGCTAAGGACGGTGGTGGAGTTGGTGTAATCCGCAAGTGTCCGTTTCGAGTTAGGACCTAAAAGAGCGCTGAAGCGAGAGCCAAGCTGCAAAGGCGAACCGAGTCGGAGACCAATGGAGTACTCATCGCGCCGACGCTACACCTGGGGTGATAGATCCGATCGATGTTTCACCACTGGTGGTTGGTTAATAACCAGCAATGGTTCGCTGTGCGACGAATAGAGAACCGTTCCGTAAAAGTTTCCGTACATGCTTGCGGAAACTGCGGTCATCTTTTCGGAAGGTGTTGAAAGAAATGGTCGGGGCGAGAGGATTCGAACCTCCGACCTCCTGCTCCCGAAGCAGGCGCTCTAGCCAGGCTGAGCCACGCCCCGACACTTGCATGCCCCGGGAAGGGCACCAACGTCAGTGTAGCATCTTTGCCTTCGAATGAGAACATTCGCGGCCCCTGCGGCACTAATTCTTGTGTCCGCCAGTCCGCGCCTCGCGCCGCAGTCCCCGGTCCGATTTCATCGCCCGGAGCTGGATGTCTTGCGCTTTGCCGCCTTCTTGCTCGTCTTCCTCCATCACACCCTACCCCATTCCTCGGCCGATTACCCACTTCCCAGGGCCGCCGCGCAGTTCCTCGCCATCGCAGGCCGAGCCGGAGCCTTCG
>CANIIC010000049.1 GCA_947467395.1 Bryobacterales bacterium | reverse complement strand
GCTTCAGCATAGCAGGAAATGGCGGTATAGTAGTGCTCATGCTCTCTAGACGACACATGCTTTTGGCCCCGTTGGCCGCTCCTTTGGCGCAGCTTTTGAACGCACAGACGTCGGGGATTCCGGCGGGCAAGATGGTGCTCTCCATCCACCAGAACACCTCGCGCTCGGCGGGCTTCCGCGGATCGCTCGAAGGCTGGGCGAAGGCCGGCATCAAGTATGTGGAGTTGGCGGATACCGCACTCGACGAATGGCTGAAGGCTGGGGAAACCACAGCGACCGCGAAGAAGCTGATCGGCGATCTGGGTTTGACGCCGGTCTCGTCGGCCGCCGTCATTGGCAGTCTGTGGCTGCCCGGGCAACAACACGCGGCTGCGCTCGAGACGTGGAAGAAGCGCTGTGAACAGTTCTCCCAGATCGGGCTGCAGAAGATCTATTGCCCATCGACCAGCAACACTCGCATCACCGCCGATGACCTGAAGGCTACGCCCGGCGCGATCCGCGAAGCGGGCGACATCGCCAAGAGCTTCGGCCTGACCGCGATGATCGAATACGCGCGCACTTCTACGCACTTGGCCTCGCTACCCACAACGCTCAACATGATCCGCGAGGCTAATCATCCGAATGTGCGCCCGATGCTCGATTTCTTCCACACGTGGTCGGGACTCACGAAGTTTGAAGACATGGACATGCTGAAGCCGGGTGAACTGGCTCACGTCCACTTCCAGGACATCATCGACACGCCGCGCGAAATCATCGACAACAACGGCCGCGTGATTCCGGGCGACGGCACCGCGCCTATCGTCAAGATGCTCCAGAAGCTGAAGGAGAAGCAGTACTCCGGTGCGCTATCCGTTGAGCTGTTCCTGACGCGCCTCACGCAGGGCGACGCGCAGGCCGTCGGCGCGGAGATCAAGCAGAAGTGCGAGAAGGTGATGCAGCAAGCGGGAGTGCTCTAAGAGAAGGCAGAAGTCAGGAGACAGGAGTCAGAACATGATCAAGCAAACTCTACTGATGCTGACCTTCGCGAGCGCAACACTGCTCGCGCAGAAGCCCTCCGACACGCGGCTGCTCATTCCGCAGGAAGCGCCGCTGCTGGACTATCGTTTTGAGCCGAACAACGGCCTGCAGATCCCGGCGGGCTTCACGTTCGGCTTCCCCGGCAACGCCACGTTCGACAAGCAGGGCAACCTGTGGGTGCTGAATCGCGGTCCGGTGCCCGTGACGGCGTTCGACCCCAGCGGCAAGATGATCAAGGCCCTGGGCGAAGGACTCTTCGGCAATCGCCCGCACGCGATGCGGCTGGATCCCGATGGCAATATCTGGGTCTCGGACGGTAGCACGCACATCGTCGTGAAGATGGATCAGACTGGCAAGGTTCTGCTGACGCTCGGCACCAAGGGCAAGGCTGGCGCATGGGATGAAGCAGCGGGCACGCGCCTGCTGAATCAGCCCAACGAAGTCGCGTTTGGCCGCAATGGCGACTTCTTCATCGCGCAGGGGCATACGCCCGGCGCGCAAGGCGATCCCCGTATCTTGAAGTTCGACAAGAACGGCAACTTCATCAAGACCTGGGGCGGCAAGGGCAAGGAGTCGGGCAAGTTTGAAGTCGCGCACAGCATCGTCACCAGCCCCAAGGGCGAACTGTGGGTGGCGGATCGCGAGAATCAGCGCATTCAGATCTTCGACCAGGAAGGCACGTATCTGCGCGAACTGAAGTACGCCGGCCTGCCGTGCGCCTTTGAGTTCGGGGACGGAGTCATCTGGATGTCGAATGGGTTCACCGGCCAGATCCTGAAGCTGGACATGGACGGCAAGGTTCTAGCTGCCATGGGCAAGCCCGGCGACGGCCCCGGTGAATTTGGTGAAGCGCACTACATCACGGCCAGCCCGAAGGGCGATCTCTACATCGCCGACGTCACAAAGGGCGTGATGAAATTCGTTAAGAAGTAGCTACTTCGCTTTTCCCTGCCCCGCGGGCACACTGTTCGCGGGGCCTTCCCCCACAATCAGGATCACGCAGTCCTCATCCTTGGCTCCGTCGTAGTGCAGTTCATTCGCATGATGCACGACGTAGCTACCCGCCTTCACTGGATACGTGCTCGCCGGATCGTACGTGGGACCCCAGCCCAGCCACCAGGTTCCCGAAATCACCGTGATGTAGCGGGCGTTCGGGTGCGTGTGCGGACGGCTCATGTTGCCGGCGTGCCATCTCGTCAGTTGGACGTAGAGGCCGGGCTTAGACGGATCGCCTTGAAGAATCGCGTTGTCGGATTGGGCTCCCTTCACCCAGTTGATCTTGTCCGGGAGAGTGATGGACATGACCTTCGGATCGGGTTCGGCGGCCTGCGTCGGGACCAGGAATAGTGCGAGCGAGAGCAGTGCGACAAAGCGCATGGGGCAACCTCCAGGGGTCAGAATAACAGTTTGAGGGCGATCTGGATTTGACGGGGATTTTCCGCCGCGAAGTAGCGACCGAAGTTCGGCGTGAAGGCCGTGCGGCCCGGAGCGTCGGCGAAGTTCGTGTTGTTCAGCGCGTTGAAGAACTCGCCACGCAGTTGTAGCGTGAAACGATCCCGGAGCTTGAACTGCTTCACGGCGGAGAGATCCACACTGGTGAGGCCATCGCCCCACACGATGTTGCGTCCGGCGTTGCCAAACGTGTACGGCGCGGGCATGACGAAGGCGGATGTATCGAACCAGCGCTGCGGCGTCTGCACATCGAGGTTCGGATTGCGCAGAACGTCGGGACGCTGTGCGGGACCTGCACCGATGTTCGCGTTATCGGTCGGGATGTTGATCGTGAACGGAGCACCGCTCTGGAACACGCCGAAGCCGAGGATCGAGATCCCGCCCGGCAAATCGTAGTTGAAGCTCAGAGCGAGACGATGACGATGATCGAAGCTCGAAGGGGCTTTCTCGGCACGACGGAAACGCACGTCCTGCGGGAAGTTGGTTTCGGAGAACGTCGCACCCGGGCTGGAAGCCACGTCCATCGATTTCGACCAAGTGTAGTTGGCGTTCACCGACATGCGGTTCGACAGGCGCTTTTCGAGCTTGAGACTCAGCGCGTGGTAGTTCGAGTACCCGCCCCAGTGGACGATCTGCAGCGCGCTGAGGTTCGGATTCGGACGACGCGCGGCGATGGGGCCGGGACCGGGCACGGGGATGTTGTAGAACGTTGTGTCATCAGCGCCGACGATCTTCGAGCCGAAGTAATTCGTTTCGACAATCCAGTCCTTGCGAATCGCGTGTTGCAGGCTGAGCGTCCAGCTCTCGGCGTATTCACTGCGATAGTTCTGGTCCATGCCACCGCCGCCGATCGAGCCGGTCGCGGGAGCTTGCAGAATGTTGCCCATGGTGAACGCCGGACGTTGTGCGTCGGAGGCGACCGTGACGTTCTTATTGAAGTAGAACGGCAGGTTCTGCATCATCGCGGTCTGCACACTGTAGGCCCACTGGTTGAAGAACAGTCCGAAGCCCGCGCGCACCACGGTCTTGTCCGAGCCGCCAGGATTCCAGGCGAGGCCGAAGCGCGGAGCGAGGCGCACCAGACCAGGACGCAACAAGGAACGATGGTAGCCGGCATCTTTCGACGTGATCCACGGCACCGGAATCAACGGCAGTAACGCCTGCGCATCCGGGTTGATCTTGCCTTGGTCGTCGCTCGCAATCACGATGCGGTCTTGCTGCACGTTCGACAGGCGATTGCCGGTGTCCGTGATGTGTCCGTTGAATTCGTAGCGCAAGCCGACGTTGACCGTGAGGTCCTTGCGCATGCGCCAGTCGTCTTGGATATAGGAATGAATCCAGCTCGAACGGCCATGTTCCTGCCCGAGCCCGATGCCGGATTGCGCGGTGGAGGGAGCACCCAGCAGGAAGTCGGCGAAGGCGTTGCCATCGGCTGCGCCAGCCGCTGACGACGTGAAGCGCGGCGTGAAGGTGAACGCGCCGCGAGCGTTCGGTGCATCGGTTGGGTTGAACTGCAGTCGGAAGTAGTAGGCTCCGAACTTCACCGTGTGCGAGCCGCGCACCAGCGTCGTATTGCTGAACAGATCGAAGCTGGTGTTCTGACGGCTGACGACGCGCGCCGGATCGCCGACGCTGGAGTAGGCTCCCGAGAAGTTGATCGCGGGGTACCCGGCCTTGGTGGGATCGGTGGAGACGCCCTGCAGCCCGTTGACCGCGGCAAAGTTCACGCCCTGATTCTCCAACTGTTGCCCGCCGCTCACGCGCAGCACGCCGAAGCGCAGGTCATGAATCAATGTGGGCGAGAAAATGTGGGTATGCGCCAGGGCTAAGTTGCGCGTGTACGTCGCGATGGTGGTACCGAAGCCCGGCACCAGGGTCTCATTCAAGTCAGAACTACCAAAGGGCCGGAACGTTTCGGCATCGGAGTGAATGTAGCGCGCCATGAACGTATCATTCGCGCCGATGTGATGATCGAAGCGTCCATTGAATTGCTGATTATTGTTGGGCGATACGGGAGTCGCACTGAAGTTCTGCACATTGCCGCTGCTGGTCGGTAGCGGGACCTTTTGCAGGAACGCAGTCGCAATCGGATCGATACGGGTGATCGGGATCTGACCATTGGCGAACACCTGACGCCGGCCGGTGGCAGGGTCCGTGGATAGTGGATCGTAAACAGCGCCCAAACCTGCGAAATTCCCTCCGCGAACCGTCGCAGGAGGCATCGAAAACGTGTTGGTCAGCGAACGGCGCTCCCGCAGTGCTTCGGTGCTGAAGAAGAAGAACGTCTTGTCCTTGCGGATCGGCGCCCCGATCGTGGCTCCGAATTGGTTCAGCCGCAGCGGCGGCTTGGTCGATCCGTTGAAGTAGTTGCGGGCATCGAGCGCCGAATTGCGAAAGAACTCATACGCCGAGCCGTGAATCTGATTCGTCCCGGACTTGGTGGCCGCGCTGATCGCAGCCGAAGCCTTCGCGCCGTACTCCGCCGGGTAGATCGACTTCTGAATGTTGAATTCCTGGACCGCATCGACCGACACGGAAACGCCGAGGTTGTTGAAGTACTGGTCGGTGATGGAGACACCGTCGAGGAAGTACATGTTGTGGCCGCCGCGCTGGCCTGCGATGGCGACCGTGGCTCCAGTGTTGGACAAAGCCGCGCCGCGTGTGCCCTTGGGCTCGCTGACCACGTTGTCGCTCAACAGCATTAGGTCGGTAAAACGGCGGCCGTTCAACGGCAGGCTCACTAGGCGACGATTGTCGATGACCTCGCCGACTTCAGCGGAGGTCGTGCGCAACATCGTGTAGGCTTCGATAACGGTGACTTCCTGGCGCACGTCGCCAAGAACCAACGTGAAGTCGATGCGAGCGGGTTCGGCGACACGCAGTTCGATTCCCTCGCGCGTCTCGGGGCGGAAGTCCGTCAGTTCCGCGCGGACGCGATACGGCCCGACAGGCAGCGTCGGCGCTACATAGTTTCCCTGATTGTCCGTTTCGACTTTGCGTTCGAGGCCGGTTGCCGTATTCGTGACCGTGACAAACGCGTGGGGGAGAGGAAGCTGATCCTGACCACGAACCGTTCCCATGATGTCAGAGACCGTGCTTTGGGCAAAAGCGAAGGCCCCGAATACCACCCAAAGGATGGTAGCCGGGGCCTTGTGCATGATTACTAGTTTACTGCGACAAACGTTAGCGTGCCAGAGGATCCGGGCGGACCTGGAACTTCACGATCTTGCCCTTCGTACCCTTGCCGCCTTCGATGTGCCACACGAAGTGGGTGCCGTAGTTGGAGTACAACGCACGGCCCTTCCAACCCGCCTTCTCGTCGTCAATACGACCGTCGAGACCGCGGCTGTAGAAGCCCAGCGGATACGGAACGCGGAAGGTGGTCCACTTCTTGGTCGCCGGATCGAGCGCCAGCAGCGAGTCGCTGTTGGAACCCGTGGCGATCGGGATGTTCTTGCCCAGGCCAATGATGTTCTGCTGATCCACCCAGTTGTAGTAGTGGAAGTCAGACGGAACATCGGTACCCTTGAACTTCGGACCGGTGGTCTGATAGAGCGTCCAGCCTTCCTTGCACTGGCTGCCGTCGACCTTGGCGGCACCGCCCAGATCCTTGCACTTGCGAACGTCGAAGCTAGCCAGGTGGCTGGAAGCGGCCAAAGCCGTCCACACCACACCGTTGCTATCGATGTCCACACCGCGCGGATCGTAGCCCGGCGCAGGAACGCGGAACAACTGCGTCTTGCAGGTTTCCGGCGGGTTGTCGCCCACGATCACGCGAACCAGCATGCCCGGGTACACTTCGCTGACGCCCCACACCGACGTATCGACCGGCGAGGGGATCAGGCCGTACAGGCTGTAGCTGATGCGGCTGTCCAGTTTCGGATCGAACGGAGCAGCTTTGCCCTTACCCTTGGCAGCGCCAGCGCCACCACCCTGCGTATCGGAAGCGTAGAGGATCGACTCTTCGCCGCCGCGCGCCGTGGCAACCGTGTTGAACGGACCGCTGATCTTGCCGTCCCCATTGGTGTCGAGGATCTGACCGCACCAACCCACCGCCTTCTGCTCGTCGTGGGTTTCCTTCCACACCTTCGTGTTGATCCAGCCGACCATCGGGCCGCTCAACTCGTTGAAGTAGACGGTTTCGTTGGCGTCATTGTCGAACTGAATGTGGTGCGTGGAGTAGCAAGTGTCGATCAGTTCAAACTTGCCGGTGTTCGGATCGTAGTTGCCAGCCTGACGGCCGCTATTGGTCAGCGGGAACAGGGCGGCGAACTTGTTCTTCGGATCGGAGCACCAAGCCGGGTTACGGTTGGCGCGGATCTTCGTGGTCATCCAGACGTTGCCGTCGTTGGCCACCATCGCGTTGTGCGGGTCAGCCGGGTTGTACGGCGGATTCGCCCACAAGTGCTCGTTGCCCCAGAACATAGACGGACGGCCGGGAGCCGGGAAGCGCGACGGAATCGAGGCGCGAGCATCGCGGGTCGGGATATCCACCGAAGCCGCGTTGTTTTCGCGAGGATCGATCCACAGCAGCGCGCCGTGACCGGCGCTCACCGCGTACACCTTGCCGTTCCCGTGAACGGTCGGCTTGTATTTCGCGGTGGCGATCTGGTCATGCACGAAGGAGTGATCGTCACCCACGTCCCACAGGGTGGTCACAATGTTGCGTTCGATACCGGACGGACGGGGCGGCTTGACGGCCGGCACTTCGCCCGCAGCGATGCGGCGCGTCCAGTCAGCATAAACCTTCAGAGACGGGCCCTTGCCCTGGCCCTGCAGCACGCTGTACATGTTCGTACCGCGCACACCGACGCCCAGGCGCCAATCCCACAGTTCTTCGTGCGTCTTCAGTTCCGGCTTCGCCTTCGCCACGTGATCCACGGAGCGGGTCAACGCGTTGCCCAACTGATGGCAGAAGTTACATTCCGACTTAATCGAGTTGATCCAGTGATCCTGAACCACCATGCGGGTACCCAGGCCGTTGCCTTCGGCGCCCGTACCGGGGAACATACTCTTGGCCGGCGGCTCCAACATCGCCAGCCAGTAGTTGCCAGGGTAAACCTTGGCTTCTTCCTGCGGCGTCTTCGCGTTGGCAACCTTCAGCGCCAGGTTTTCCTGGCCGACCTTGGCGTCCACCGGAGTGGAGTCGGACAAGCCGTAACCGCGAACCCACACTTTGTAGTTCGCGTTCGGGAGTTCGGGCAGCACGTAGCGGCCACGATCGTCCGTCACAACAATCTTGATGAAATTGGTCAGCAGGTCCTTAGTCTCGGCAATGACCCAGACACCGGCCTCCGGGCCCTTGGCACCGGTGACCGTACCGCTGATATATCCGTTGAACAGGCCGCCGGGCGTCACCGCACCGGCCTTACCCTTCGCTTGTTGTCCTTGGACGTTCGGTTGATACATCGCGAACAGCCCTAGAACACCGACAAACCCAGCCGAGCATAGGGCGGTCGTTATTTTAGAACGGGAAGTCTTCATGGAACTCCTTCTCCTAGTTGGGAACTGCTGGGCAGCCTGATTCGCCGATCGTCTGGCCGACCAATCGTTAAGTGTATAAGTGTTCTAGGTGCAATGCAACTCCTGTATACAGGCGAGTCCTTGCTACACTCACTGGCTCGTATGCACTTGGGAACATTGCACTACATCTACGATCCTCTGTGCGGCTGGTGCTACGGCGCAGCACCCTTACTGAAGGCGGCGGCCGGGGTCGCAGGGTTACAGATTCGGCTGCATGCAGGCGGAATGATGGCAGGGGAACGACGTCAGAAGCTTACGCCCGAATTGCGGGGCTTTATCTTGCAACATGACCCGCGGGTGGCTCAGTTGACCGGCCAGGAATTCGGGTCCGCCTATCACCAAGGGCTGCTGTGGGACCCGTCGATGGTCTTCGACTCCGAGCCTCCCATCAACGCGACGCTGGCAGCGTCCGAGTTCGGACTGGAAAAAGAGATGCTGGCCCGAATCCAACGGGCGCATTTTGTAGAGGGGCGGAAAATCGCCGACCGGGAGGTACTGATCAACCTCGGCGCGGAACTCGGCATGGCAGGCTTCGAGGAAACCTTCAATGCACTCACGGGAGTGCGAACCCAGCGACACATTGAGGAGAGTCGCGCCCTGCTGTCGGCCGTTGGAGGTGCCGGATTTCCGACCTACGCCTACGGGACACCCCAGGGCTGGTCACTGTTGAACGGCGCTGCGTACCTAGGCAAGCCCGATGACTGGGTCAAGGCGCTCACGACCCTGCCCTAGCGTTCCAGGTCCCGAAAATCGCGCCGTACTTGTTCGATGCGGTCCCGATACGCGCTGCGGTCGCCGTAATTCAAAAACAACCCGTAGCGCGAGTGGGTAACCTTCGGTTGTCGGTCGTGCCGGATTGGGCACCAGTGCTGTTCGGTCCGAGCCGCAATTTCACGCACATACCCGGCCACGCCGTTGGCATAGGAACAGAAGAAGCAGTTCACACGCTCCAGCAGATTCAGATAGCGCAGCTTCACACGGTCATACGCGAAGTGATCGCGGCGCAAGACCTTCGGGATTCCATACACCGGGAAACATACGGCCTGATACAAAGATGCGAACGCGTCCAGCAACACAAACGGAATCGCGCAAGCATACAGCAACGGCGATGTCAGCATGACGGCCCACCGCGAATGCCACAGGTAAAAGAACAGCCCGTAAACGACGCGATCATCGACCTGTGCGGGCACCGCGACGCGAGCCTTCATGCTCCCGATGGTACACCCTCTTCGGCAATCAACTCGTCGATCAAGTGGTTCAGCGCCGCCCAATCGGTATAGTCGTAATCGCGCGAAGTATCCGTATCGCCGCCCGCAGCGCGCGCGATGCGCTTCATGATCAGGCGCAGCAGGAAATTGTATTTCGAATACAGAAGAGCGCCCGCCACGGCCTTGATCTTGCCCGGGTGCCAGTGCGTCTCCTCCAGAAACGCGTCAATCATCTTCTGGGCATCTGCTGCGGCCGCAGTGCGCTTCTCGGCTGGAGCCTCTTGGTCCTCGGCACCAGCTTCGGACAGACTCACCGACAGGAACACCGTCGGCATTGCCTCCAATTGTTCGCGCGAAGCCTTCACGAAGTCGACGATCTCTGACTCGTGCTTAAAGCGATGCACGGAGGCCGCAAGAATCGCGCCCGTGTAGTCTTCCAGGCGGAAGTCGGCTGGCAAATCGGCGGCGGCGTGGACCACCGAAGGAAGGCCTCGCTTCCACATCGCCTCCCGCAAGTGTTCCGCGATGCGGGCCGTGTGTCCCTCCCGCGTGGCGTACAAGATCAGATAGGGCTTCATGCAACCGCCACCGTCACTTGTGGACCGGACGCCGACATTCCCTGCGCCTCAGACGGAGCAACGATGTGGAGCGCCCCGTTCTCCAACCTGGCCGTCACCTGATCGGTACGTCCAGGTTTGGGGAGCTCAAACCGGCGATAGACCTCGCAGGTGCCACCTTCATCCTTGCGCGAGGCGTGGATGGCGATCTCCGTGGGCGTGGCCGACACCCGCGCTTGATGCACATCGAAGCCGGGCAGGGTGACCGTGATCACAAACTGTCCCGGCTTCTCCTGGAAATCCACACGGGCTTCCCCGAATACATCGTTCTCTGCGCGGAGCCAGTCCTCCAGTTCGCGGCCCAATTCGCCGCCGCGGCCTTCGAACAACTCAAACGCGCGGCGACGCACTTCATCCAGGCGCTTCTCAATCTCTTGGAACATTTCCAAGTGGGCCTTTTCCTGGTCGGTGGCCTTCTGAACAGCAACGGTGGTCGACATAACGAAATCTCCTCTCTATGCGGACAGACGCGGTCAGCAGAATGGCTAGCACGTGGGATACCGAAATGAACACGTTCGGACCGGCTCCAGGCCAACTGAGTCAAATGACTCAGCCGGGTCTGCGCCGGAAGCCGCGCAGTCATCGAGAGCATCGCTTTTCGTTGTTATTCCCTAACGTTCCGAGTTCGGCACGCGCCGTGCATGGATCCTTGGCGAGGAGATTTCATGACCACAGATACTGCAGCTACCCAACGCGCTGAACAACTTCCCGTCCCCACCTCAGCCACGCTAGCCCGGGTAGCGGCCCAAGCCGGACCGTGCCTCACGCTAATCGTGCCTGACCGGCATCCCGGAGCTCCGGAGAGTCCGCAGCGGACGCAAGCCAAGGGCCTGATGGATGCCGCGCTCCGTTCCAACACCGACGCAGCGTGGTCCGGCAAGGTACGCTCGGCGGTCGAAGACTTTCTTGTGAAATCCATCGCGGAGGGTGGTGGGCCGGGGTTTGCGCTCTACGTAACGGCGGATGGGATCCAAAGCAGCCAGGCACCGGGTGCGGCTGCGCTCGGGGTCGTGTCTAACCATCCATTCCTGCTTCCGTTGGTCGAATCGGCGATGGCGGCCCAACACTTATGGGTGCTGGGCCTCAGCACGAAGCACGTGCATCTATACGAATACAGCGCGGGTGTGGCGACAGCCGTGGCGCTACCGGGCGGTGTGCCCGCAAACCTGGATGCGGCCGGTCACTTCCACACCGGCGGCGAGCCCGGCCAAAGCAGCACGCCGGGCGGCAAAGGCGGCGTTCGCTTCGGCACCAGCGGGATGCGCGAATCCGCACGCGATTCCATCGAACACTTCTGCGCACTCATCGATCGCGGACTTCACCCTCTATTGGCCGGTCACCCGCTGCTCTTGATGGGCGTCAAGGAAGAGATCGCTGCCTATCGGCGCGTGTCGCACTATGATTCGCTGCTGCACACCGAGGTCGATGGAAACGTCGACATCCTCACTCCACCGCAGATCGCCACGCACGCCCATCGCGCCGCGCTCGATGAATATCGGCGTATCGGCGAGGAGGTCCTGGCAGAATTCCGGGAAATGCGCGATCGCGCCCGGACGCAGGATGATCCGCACGCGGTGCTGGAGGCCGCCAACGCCGGCCGTGTTCACCAAGTCTGCCTGCGTGCAGGCACCGAACTGCTGGGTGCAAACGGCGAAGATGTCCTGAACGCCATTGCCGTGGAAACGCTGCGCAAAGGCGGTGAAGTCTACATGCAGCCGCAAACAGCGATGCCGGTGACACAGTCCGTCTGCGCCATTTTGCGTTACTAGGAGCCATCATGAACGTTGGAACTTTGTGTACCCGGAACGTAACCACCGCGCCGAGGGACACGACGGTGGCGGAGGCCGCAAAACAGATGCGGCGCCGCCACGTCGGCGATGTCGTGGTCGTGGACAATGCGCGCGGGAAAGTAGTCCCGGTGGGCATCGTCACCGATCGCGACATCGTCATTAGTGTCGTCGCCCCGGATCTTGACGCGAAGGTATTCACCGTCGGCGACATGCTGCTGAAACCGGCGATCACCTGCCGCGAAGCAGACGATGTCGCCGTTTGCCTGGAATCGATGCGCGTTAATGCGATTCGACGCATGCCCGTGGTGGACAAAAAGGGAGCGCTGGTCGGCATCGTTTGTATCGACGATCTGATCGGCTTCCTCGCCAATCAGTTCACCGCCGTTTCGAAGCTGATCACCCGCGAACGGGCGATCGAGAAGAAAACCCGAGTTTGAAGCCTGACTTGCGTCGCGGCACCCGGAAGTGTTATCCCCAGTGCAGCGATTGCAGCAGCACGAAGTGACTTCAACGACTTCCAAGAACGGACAGCAAAAGATTCTGGCGTGGGTCACGCTGGCGGCTCTGCTCGCCATCACGGGCTACGCGGCGTTCCGCATTGCCGGTCCTTATATCGAAGCTCTCCTGGCGGGGGCGGCCTTGGCCGCGCTGTTCCATCCGCTCTACGACCGGTTACGGCAGCGTTTTCGCCGCGATCAATGGGCCGCGACGATTTGTACCGTCTTGCTGGTGCTGCTGGTTGTGGCGCCCCTGTTGATGCTGGTCACCACCGTCGTCCGACAGATCCAGGAGTTCTACCAATCCCTCAACTCCGGCACACTCGACACCGGACAATATTGGTCCATGCTGGAGCGTTGGTCCGTGCGGCTGGGCATGGCGCCCGGCCAATTGGAGCAGGCCGTCCGCACCCGTTTACAGGAACTCGGAAGTTCCGCTCTACAAGGCACGGTCTCAGCCGCGGGCGCCGCCACCGGGGCGATCCTTCAGCTGATCGTCATGATCGGCTCCTTCCACGTCAGCCTGATCCACGGCGCTTGGCTGCATGACCAGATTCTGGTACATTCCCCGCTCGGGACCAACCGTACCCAGACCCTGCTCGAAGCCACGCGCCAGATGATCCGCGCCAGCTTCTACGGAGTCGTCGCCGTGGCTGCCGCGCAAGGTACTTTATTGGGCGTCGCCGCCTGGATCGCAGACCTGCCTATCCCCGGCCTGTGGGGCTTAATCGCCGCTGCCGTCTCCGTGCTGCCCATCCTGGGTTCCGCATTGGTCTGGATCCCCGGTACCATTCTGCTGTTCGCACAGGGCAAGTCCGGCATGGCGATCTTCTTCCTGGTGTGGGGCGCGGTGCTGGTCGCCAATAGCGACAACGTCGTGCGGCCCCTGGTGGTGATGAACAGCTTGCAGGAAGTGAACGGTCTGCTGGTGTTTATCGCCATCCTCGGCGGCATCCAGGCATTCGGATTCACCGGCGTGCTGGCTGGCCCTGTCACGTTGGCCGTCGGCATCGCGTTACTGCACATGCTGCGCGAGGAACTCGCTTCCGAACGCGAATCCTGACGCCTGTCGGGCCTGCCCGCGTTGTGATATCGTGCTCAAGCGGAAGACGCGCCGCGGATGCTCGCAGTGGCCTTCGGCGTGCTTCATCAGACCACGAGGAATAAAATGCTTCCCTTTCGCAAGATCGTCTTCCCCATCGATTACTCCGACGCCTGCTTGTCCATCGTCCCCCACGTGAAAAGCGCCGTGGCGCACTTTGGTGCGCAACTCACGCTGGTGCACGCATACGGTCCGGAAGGCCTCTCCTTTGTGGATCTCCCGCTAGCCGACCCCGATCTACCGGGAAGGGTGCGCGAGTTCGAGCAACTGCGCGTGCGTGATTTTGCGCAGGAACACTTCGGTGGAACCCAAGTTGAGTGTTTTGCCGAACTGGGGGAAGCCGGGACCGTCATTCATGACATCCTCAAACGCCAGGGCGGAGACGTCGTGATGCTGCCGACGCATGGCCGCGGCCCCGTCCGCAGGATGATGCTCGGCTCGGTCGCGACCAAGATTCTGCACGACGTCGATTGCGCCGTCTGGACGGCCACTGGCACGGCCATCAAAGGCGGCCACGGAGGGAAGTATAAATCCATCGTTTGTGCCGTCGATGAATCGCAGGAAGCACTCAGCGTGATCAAAGCTGGCGACGCGCTGGCGAAATCCTACGGGGCCACGCTGGCTGTAGTGAATGTTCTCGGCCTGCCGCCGATGACCATGGAGATCGATTACGCCTCGGTCAAGAATGACCTGCTGCTCGGGGCACAGCAGAGGCTGCGCGAAACGCTCGCCAGTGTCGGCGTGGACGCGCATCATGCCGTGATCGAAGGCAACATCGCGAACGGCCTGCACGATTGGGCCGCCGATCGCGGCGCGGACTTGCTGGTCGTGGGTCGCGGCCATGCGCAGGATGCACTTGGCCGTGTGTGGTCGAATCTGTACTCGATCGTGCGCGAATCGCCCTGCCCTGTGCTCAGTATCTAGAGCAGCGCAGCACGTTTCGGTTCGGGGGCGTCCGCGGGATACAGAATCACGCGGGCGTCCAACGCAATCAATTGCTCGGCCGACGCCAGCAGTGGGTTGATGTCGATCTCCTTGATCCACGGCTGTTCGATCACCAACTGGCTGAAGCGCACCAGGACCTGGTCCAGCGCATCCGCATCCACAGGCTTACGACCGCGCACACCCTTCAGGGCTTTCGCGATCTTCGTGCGCTCCACTAACTCGCGGGCCAGCGACGCATTCAACGGGGGCAACGCAACGGCCGTGTCTTTGTAGACTTCCACCAACTGCCCTCCTCCACCGAACAGGAGCACCGGGCCAAATTGCGCATCGGCGCTCGCGCCCAGGATCAATTCGTAGCCGTCCAGCCGGACCATGGGCTGCACCGTGACGCCCAGGAAGTCGGCCGCAGGCACGCCCGATCGAATCTCGTCGAATGCCCGCCGTACCGCAGCTTCGTCCTTCAATCCCAGCTTCACGCCGCCCACATCCGTCTTGTGCGTAATCGTCTCCGAATGGAGCTTCAACACCACCGGAAAAGTGAACCCCGCCGCGGCCTGCACAGCCTCATCCTCAGTATTGGCAACCTTGGTTGGCACCGTTGGGATGCCGTAATCCAGCAACAACTGCTTGGACTCAGCCTCGGTCAGCAGGGTGCGCCCGCGCTCACGGGCTTTTGCCAGAACAGGATTCGTCGCCACGTTGGCCGGTGGCGGGATGGGTGCTTCGAGATGCTTCAGATTCGAGCTATGCCGCGCCATTGCCTGAAAGACGCGCACCGCCGCATCCGGATAGCGATAGGTGGGAATGCCGGATTCGTGCAGCAGCGCCTCGCCCTCGGCGATCGCACGACCACCCATCCACGACGCCAGCACGGGCTTGCCCGACAGCTTGGCGTACTTCACGGCTTCCTGCGCCACCGCCAACGGATCGGTCATCGCCTGGGGAGCAAGCGCGATGAACAAGCCGTCCATCGACGGGTCTTGCACAGCGATTTCCAGTGCCTGCGCGTAGCGCTCACGGCTTGCATCACCCAGGATATCGACAGGATTGTGATGACTCCAGTGCGCCGGCAGCACGGCATCCAGCTTCGCCACGGTCTCCGGAGACAGCTCCGTCAGTTCCCCGCCCGCACTCAGCAACGCATCCGTCGCCAGCACGCCCGCACCGCCGGCATTCGTCACCATTAACAAGCGTGGACCCGGAGGGGGCGGCTGCTTATCCAGAGCCTCTGCAAGGTTGAACAATTCTTCAATCGTATCGACGCGCAGCACACCGCAGCGCCGGAACGCCGCGTCGAAAACATCATCGCGACCGGTCAATGCGCCAGTATGCGACGCCGCCGCGCGCGCCGCCGCTTCCGTACGGCCCGGCTTCAACACGATGATCGGCTTGGTTTGGGCCACTTTCCGCGCGGCTTCCACGAAGTGATGCGCGTCCGGCACCGATTCCATGTAGGCGATGATGCAGCGCGTGTTCTCATCCGTGCTCAAGTGATCCAGTAGATCGCCCCACTCGACGTCGGCCATGCTGCCGGTCGACACGAAGGCACTGAAGCCTACTTTTTCCTGCTGACTCCAATCGAGAATCGCAGTACACACCGCTCCACTTTGACTGATGAGGCCGATGTGTCCCGGCCGAGCCATCGATGCGGCAAAGGTCGCGTTTAAGCCCGAGTGCGGATTCATCACGCCCACGCAGTTCGGCCCGATAATGCGGATGCCCGCCGAGCCCGCAATGCCGACGATTTCGCGTTCCAGCGCGATCCCCGCAGCGCCGGTTTCGCGAAAGCCCGCGCTGATCACGACGATGCCTCGCACGCCTTTTTGTGCGCACTCACGGACAATCGGCGGTACGCAGGCGGCAGGCACCACGATCACCGCCAGATCGACCGGACCAGGGATGGCAAGAACGGAGGGGAGACACGGCACACCCAACACAGAACTGTGCTTTGGGTTCACGGCGTACAACGGTCCGCCAAAGGAATCGGCCCGAAGGTTTGCGAAAATCGCTCGTCCGACGCTACCCACCTTTTCTGTTGCGCCGATCAGCGCTACACTTCGGGGTCGAAAGAAGACGTCCAGCGATGAAGGGTTCACTGCCTACAGTTTACGCCGCAAGCGCCTGCAACTTGGGCGCTCCTTCGATCTCCGTGGTGATCTTCGGAGGATGCGTCAATGTGTTGTGGATCAGGCAGGCATGCACGGCTTTGTCCAAGCCTTCGTAGTGCCGGGGCTCCAGCGTGTGCGGATATTCGACGAAGATCTTGATATCGTCCAGTCGCGCCGGTTTCTTGGCCTTCTCCGCGGTGACGCGAACCTTCAGGCCCTCTTTGAGCAAGTTGCGGCTCTTCAGATAGTCCGCCGCGTAGTAACCCGCGCAGGCACCCAACGAAGCGAGGAAGAATTCCGGCGGCGTCATGCCTTCGTCGAAACCACCAGCGTCCGTAGGCTGATCACAGTAGACCTTGTGCCCGCGAGTGGTGATCTCGAACTGCACGTCCCCTAAGTGATCGATTCTGACTTCCATAACTCCCGTAACCTCTCATCTAGAACGATGCAGAGAGGCGCAGGAAGTGACAGAAACTAGAGAGCTCGTGTGTAGATTTCAAGCGCCCCGGCGGTATCGAACGGACGCGGGTTGAACTTGCCGGTCCACTGCTTGCCAGCCTCTTCCGCCAGTCGAGGCAGCGCTTCCTGCGGCACGCCCGCATCTCGCAGTGTCCCCGGCAGCCCCGCAATCTCCGACAGTTGCCGCAAGCGTTCCGGAAGATCCCCACGATACAACTCTTCATAGCGGGCTGCCGCCGCAGGCATGTTCCACTCCACGACGCTCGGCAGCACCAGTGAAATCGCCACGCCGTGCGGAATGTTGTAGTGCGCCGTCAATGGATACGCACACGCATGCGCCGCTCCGAGCGCCGAATTCTCCACGGCCAGGCCGCCGAAGTGCGCACCGATCAGCAACTCCCCGCGCGCATCCAGATCCTGCGGATTCGCGGTGATGCCTTCGAGCCCGGAATTGATCAAGCGCCACGCTGAGCGCGAGAAGCAGTCCGATAGCGCCGTCTGCCGCGTGGTGACCAGCGTCTCCAGTGCATGCGACAACGCGTCGTAACCCGACGAAGCCGCCAGCGACGCCGGTTGCGACACGGTCAACTTCGGATCCAGCACCGCCACGCCGAACACGGCCTTGCGATCCCCACACGCCATGCGCGCGCCGGTTTCGGAATCCGTGATGGTCGCGTAGGATTGGGCTTCGCTGCCGGTCCCTGCCGTCGTCGGCACCGCGATCATCGGCAACAGCGGTTGCGCGGCCTTGCCGTAGCCCCAGTAATCGCTCATATTGCCACCGTTCGACAGCAGGAAGTTGATCGCCTTCGCGCAATCCATCGAACTGCCGCCGCCTACCGCGACAATCAGGTCAATGTTGTGCGGAGCCGCAAAGTCCCGGCCAGCTTCCACCATCGCTGAATTCGGATCGGCCGTAAACTCGTGAAAGGACTGCACCGCCATGCGGCGAGCCTTTAGAGATCGAGCTGCTTCCTGTGCGTATCCGGCCTGCACCATGCCAGGGTCCGCCACCAGCAGACAGCGTTGGCCGCCGGTCTCCCGCGCAATCTCACCTAAGCGGGCAAACTCACCTTCACCGAACAGCACGCGCGCACGTGGGCGAAAATCGAACGGGACCATAGGAGTATCCGATCAGGATACTGCAACCAGCCATTGCTTGAGGGCATCGGCGCACAGGATCGCTGCATGCTTCGAGGCAGGCTGCAATTCACCCAGCGCTTCTTCAATCATCGCGGGCGTCAGCGTTGCCAGCTCCGCGCGCGACTTCCCTTCCATCCATGCAGTCAATGCAGAACCCGCCGCGATTGACGCCGTGCAGCCGCGCACCTGATACCGTACCTCCGCCACGCGATCCCCCTCCAAGCGCGCACCCAACCGCATGCTGTCGCCGCACGCCGGATTCTCGGCATGAATCGTCACCGCCGGCGGCTCCAATTTGCCCACGTTCCGAGGATTTTGAAAATGTTCCAACAACTGGGGCGAATGTAAGGCCACTAGCGAACCGTCCTGTAGTAGAAAACTTCACCCTTCAAATTGGGCGGCAGCGGCTCGGGAAGAATGAAGGTCCCCGGCTCCGCATTGAGAGTACGCATCGAAATTACGCCGAGTCCGGCACGCCGCTCGAACACCGCTTTCACGTCCGCGTGACCGCCCGGCCACTCCAGATCATAAAACTGAATCGCGAGCGTTGCACCCTGCCTGGAGATTTCCAACCGCAAGATGCGCCCGTTGGCGATCGCACCCTTGGGAACCACCTTCTCCTTGCCGCGCTTCACATCGCTGATCAACTTCGCCTCCACAGAATCCCCAACGGCAGCCGCACGGGGCTTCAACGCTGTCCGCAGTTCCAGCAATAGCAGGGCATCGGCCGGTAGCTGGACCTCCTTCACCTCGGGCGCCTCGACCAGAGCCTCCGCGAACTCCGCATCGTCCAGGATCAACGTGCTCTCACCAGAGAACTTGCGGCAGCCTGAAAAGCGGGTGTGATTTCGGCTCACCAGATCGCTGCCGGACATCAGTAACGCACTCTCGACTGGCAACAAGAACTCCTCATCGCCAATCACCGAACGCGCATAATCGATACGATCCTCGGCCGCCGTCAACCCCAGTTCCGCGGGGATATCATCGGCGATCACTTCCAGGCGCCGCAGATCTGCGTTCGCAGGATCGACAAACAATGATCCGTGATACCCCACCAGCGCCTTCGACTTCTGCACGCGAATCCAGTAACCGCTGATCTCTTTCTTCACTGCAAAGTCGTAGCGCTCCAACATCCGCCCTCCGAGCGACGTCGGCCCCTTCGACTCAAACCGCAAGCCACCGGTTCCGAAGATCATGCGGACATACATCCCATAATTCCCGTTGCCGAACATCCCGGTCGAAACAATCTCGTCGATGTCCTTGTCCTCAAACTCCTTCGCGCCGGGCCAGGCGAACAGCTCCTTGCCGTTCACCAGCGCGACCTCCAGGCGCAACGTATCCTGCACCGTGGACGCTCCCCCGGGGGCCTGGCGCATCCTCTCTACAGTTTCGAGGCACGTGTAGTTGGGTTGATTTTCGAGGTTTTCCAGCATCTTCGTCCGCGCCTGATAAAACAAGACATCCCGGGGGATCTGCGCCATCGCGCAACCGGCCAGCACCAGGCAAAAGACAAAGCTTCGCATCCGCCAACTATTATAAAGAGCCGAAATTTGTAAAAAGCTGGTTAAGGCCGGCAACTTTTCAGACAAGTCCCAGTAATGTAGAAGTGATGAGACGTTACGGGATCTTCGGTGCGGCAACTCTGGCGACTCTGCTTTTCGTGGTCGCGGCCTTCTCTCAAGGTGGCGGACAGAGTGGTGGCGGCCAACAGGGACAGAACCGCCAAGCGACCCAAGGCCAACAACAGACCACACCCGCGCAACCGCCCGGCTCCATCACCGGCAACGTCGTCAGCGCCGCCACCGGCGAACCTCTGCGTAAGGCCTCTCTCTCTCTAAGACCACAAGGCCGCGGCGGCAGCCCCGCCACCGCTACGACCGACAACACCGGCAACTTTCACTTCCCCACCGTCGCCCCCGGCACCTACACGGTGACTGCCGAACGTACGGGCTTCGTGCGCGGCGCTTATGGCGAGGATCGTGTCGGCGGCCAAGCCAAGGCCTTCGAAGTCGCCACCGGCAAGACCACGACAAACATTCAGATCAAGCTCACCCCGCACAGCGTGATCACCGGCCGCATCTACGATTCCGACGGTGACCCCGTGCAGAACGCACAGGTCCAGGTGATGCGCTACACGTACCCGCGCGGCCAGCGTCAGTTGAACAACGTCGCGCAGGCAACGACGAATGATCTCGGCGAGTTTCGCGTGCCCGGTCTTGCTCCCGGTCGCTACTATGTGAGCGCCACCGAACGCGGCATCCTGGGAGCACTGCAGGGCGCGGTCGCCGACCTCATTGGTGGTGGCCCCGGCGGTCCGGGAGGCCCAGGTGGTCCCGGTGGCGGCCGGCAGGGTCGCGGCGCCATCATCGATCAGTTACTGGGACGCGGCGAAACCAACCCCGAAGACTACGTCACCACTTACTACCCGCGCTCCATTGAGGCCTCCGGAGCAACTCCACTCGACCTCGTCGCCGGCAGCGAAATGCGCGGCATCGACATCGGCCTGCTCAAGGCTCGGAAATTCAACATCGCCGGAGTCGTGGAAGGACTCCCCGCTCCCGGCGCGCAACAGAACGATCAGCAGGCTAAGGGTAAAGGCAAGGGCAAGCAGTTCGGTCCCGGCGGCGGCGGAGCGATCCTGAATCTGGTCCCGCGTAGCGCCTCCGCACAACAGCCGGGTGTCGCGGCGATTCTCAATGGTGGCGGTGTCGCGCAGGTCGCGCCCGACGGCACTTTTGAATTTCGCGGCGTGCAGCCCGGTGCGTACTACATCATGGCTCAGGGTGGCCGCGGTCCCCAGCAAGGTGGCCGCCTCTCCGCGCGCGTTGCCGTCGATGTCTCCAGTAGCGATGTGCGCAACGTAAACATCCGCATGACCGCGCCTCTTGAAGTCACTGGCAAAATCGCCCCGGAGAAGGCCGATTCCTCGCTGAACCTTACCAGTGTGCGCTTGAACTTCAACTCCACGATGCCCGCGGGCGTCGGAGGTGGACGCGGCGGCCAGCAGGGTCGCATTACGATCGCTGCCGATGGCAAGTTCGCAACGCAGCTCGACGCAGACACATACAACGTCGAAATTCAGGGCGCGCCCGCCGGCTACTATCTGAAAGCTGTAAAGCTCTCCGGACGCGAAGTCCCCGATAATAAGCTCGACCTCAGCTTCAACGGCTCCGCGCTCGATATCGTGCTCGCCAATGACGCAGGCAACATCACGGGCACTGTGCAGCGTTCCAATGGCGATCCTGTCCAAAGCGCGCGTGTCACTGCCGTGCCCACCAACGGTTCCACCCGCACCGATCTCTACAAGTCCGTCACCAGCGGTACCGACGGTTCCTTTACGCTCTCCACACTACCGCCGGGCAGCTACAAACTCTATGCGTGGGAAGAAGTCGAACAGAACGCCTGGATGGACCCCGAGTTCCGGAGGCCCTTCGAAACACTCGGCACCAACGCCACCGTTAAGGACGGCGCTGGCCCCAGCGTTACGTTAAAAGTCATCGGGCGCGAACTCGTCAACGCGGTGCAGTGATCGTACATTTTTACAAGCCGCAGTCGGAAGCATCTACCGAGTACCAGAAAGAAGCTCGTAAGCGCTTTCGTCTACTTCCGTCCTAAACAATCCCGCCAAATTGGCGCATTCACAAGCGTTTCCTGCACCACGGTCCCGAGGGGGACTGTGGCCATTGGTGTGCACGTAGTAAGCCGATCCTTTGGGCTTTGATCCCGCGCGAAGCCCACTTAACTCAGGCTGGAGACGACCATGCACACGAACCTTCTCAAGACACTTCTACTCAGCGGTTCCCTCGCCGCCTACTTGATGGCGCAGGGAAACTCCGGGCAAACCCCGGCGTCCACGGCGAAAGGAAACAGCGGAAACACTCCGCAGGTAAGCACCCCCGCACCGGCCAACGGCGGACAATCGAGCGCCGTCCCTCAGGTTCAGTGGGTCGCTAATCCCGACCTCGGCACGCAACTCATCGGCGCCGGAACATCGCACATTGATTTCAAGAGCGCTGGCGACCTCAGCGGTCTGCAGGTGTGGCTAACACCGTCCCTCCAGGGCGTCACCGCAGATCCCCTTACTTTCGACACCATCACGAAGGACACGGTCTACACGATTCACCTCTCCGTCGCCGCGCCGCCAACACACACGTTAGCGGGAACCATTCACCTGCGCTCCACCGATGGACGCACACTCGCCGTGCCGTTCCCCGTCCTAGTGAAGGTGGTGCCCAGCACCCCCGATGACTCCATCGACGAGCCCACCAACGTAACAGCGGTCGTCAGCGCCGCGAACTATACCGGCGGTTCCGTCACAGCCGGCCAAGTGGTCTCGTTATTCGGAACCGGCCTCGGCCCGCGCACGCCCAAAGGGGCTCAGGTGGATGCCACCGGGCGCGTGTCGAACGACCTTGCGGATACAGAGGTGCTGTTCAACGGCATCTCCGCCCCGCTGCTCGCCAGTTCCAATGGTCAGGTGAACGCCATCGTCCCGCAGGGCATCGCCGCCGACAGATCGACGTCGATCGTCCTAACGTTTAAGAACAACGTCGCGCAGCCGATCACGTTGCCAGTCACCCCCGCTGCCCCCGCGCT